>NZ_JAAHHM010000100.1:0-27100 GCF_010692445.1 Moorena sp. SIO3E8
AGTTAATAAGCATATAAATGCCTGTCTGTCCATGATTAATCGTTAGAATAGACTGACTGATAGCGTTCCAAGCTTCAGCCGTTGTCTCATAGCTGCCGAAAGCAAAATGTAAAAACTCATCAATCCACCGATTCCCGATTCTTAATTCTCAATTCTTAATTCTTAATTATCAATTCTAAAAAACCTTCTATCCGCTCCCAAACTTTCTCCAACAAATCAGGACAATCCGCATCAAACCATTCAATCTCAGGATAAGCCTTAAACCAAGTGCGTTGACGTTTAGCAAATTGGCGAGTGTGGACAACAGTTAACTCTCTGGCCTGCTCAAGGGATAAGTTACCAGCAAGATAATCTTTAAATTCCCGATATCCCAACGTATCCAGTAACGGTAAATTCCAACCATACTTCTCAACAATAGTTTCCACCTCAGCCACAAATCCTGCTGCTAACATTTGGTCAGTACGCTGAGCAATCCGCTGGGTAATAGTTTCAGAATCCCGACATTCCAAACCAATCTGGAGAATTGGATAATTAGGAGGATTTTCTCCCTGCTGCTGTGATATCGGAATTCCAGTTACATAAAATACTTCCAATGCTCGCAATGTCCGCACTTGATCATTGGGATGAATCTTCTGAGCAGCAACAGGGTCAATCTGTTGGAGGAATTTATACAGCTGAGCTTGACCAAGAGCAGCTAGTTGCGATCGCAAATCTTCCTGAGGCGCAACCCGAGGAATTTTTAACCCCCGCACTACCGATTTGATATATAAACCAGTACCACCAACTAGGAAAAGAGGGTTATTGTTTAAGTCAGCCTGATCTACCCGGTCTTCCCTGTGTTTGCTAGCTATAATTTCCTGGGCTTGCTGTTGATAATCAGCTACAGTTAAGGTTTCTGTTGGATCACAGATGTCGATCAGATAATGGGGTACCTGCTGTTGTTGAGCCAGTGTCGGCTTAGCGGTTCCAATATCCAATTCTCGGTAAACCTGACGAGAATCAGCATTAAGAATTATTGAACTAACTCGCTGTGCTAATGCTATCCCTAGACTCGATTTACCTGTAGCTGTAGCACCGCAAATTACTATTACTGCTGAGTGCTCAGTGTTGAGTTTTGAGTTTTGAGCGGAGGGCTGTTTCATCTTCCATTGTGGCATTCGGGACTAACTTGAGCACTGACCCACTGACACCATCATACCCTATATAGTTAATCCCCTATAGAAATAACCTATGAAAATGGGCTGTGGTCGCCTATAAGGCTTTTGTGTTACAATCTTCGGGTGTTTTATCATTTTTGATGAATCATAGCCTTTCAAAGCTTTTAACGGAAAACCCCGAAAGATTATGACGAGTAGTTACAGTGCCGATCAGATTCAAGTTCTAGAAGGTCTCGAACCGGTGCGGAAACGCCCAGGGATGTACATCGGGACAACTGGACCTAGGGGTCTCCATCATCTAGTCTACGAAGTTGTAGACAATTCCATCGATGAAGCGCTGGCTGGGTATTGTACTCACATCGAAGTTGATATCAATAGCGATGGTTCCGTAACCGTTACCGATGACGGACGAGGAGTTCCTACGGACACCCACCCTACCACAGGGAAATCAGCACTGGAAACCGTAATGACCGTACTTCATGCCGGTGGTAAGTTTGGTGGCGGCGGCTATAAAGTCTCTGGAGGATTGCACGGTGTTGGTGTTTCCGTAGTCAATGCTCTGTCTGAGTGGGTAGATGTAACGGTGTGGCGGGAGAAAAAAGAACATACCCAGCGCTATGAGCGGGGTGTGCCCATGACTGAACTACTCGTCAAGCCCTATAAAAAGGCCCACACTGGTACCTCAGTAAACTTTAAGCCAGATACCGAAATCTTTACTGGCGGTATTGAGTTTGATTATACTACCTTATCCGGACGTCTCCGAGAACTGGCTTACCTGAATGCTGGTGTTAAAATTACCTTCTCAGACCATCGCCTGGAAGAACCCAGAGTAGAAACCTATCACTACGAAGGAGGGATCCAGGAATATGTCGCTTACATGAACCGAGAAAAGCACGCCCTACACGAGGAAATTATCTATATACAAGGGGAACGCAAAAGTATCCAAGTGGAAGTGGCACTACAATGGTGCATTGATGCCTATAGTGATAATTTGCTGGGTTTTGCTAACAATATTCGCACTATTGATGGTGGTACCCACTTGGAGGGGCTCAAGACAGTCTTGACCCGAACCATGAATGCGATCGCACGCAAGCGCAATAAACTCAAAGAAAGTGAGTCTAACCTAGGTGGTGAGAATATCCGAGAAGGATTAACTGGGGTGATTTCTGTCAAAGTCCCAGAGCCAGAATTTGAAGGTCAAACCAAAACTAAACTAGGAAATACAGAAGTAAGGGGGATTGTAGATTCCCTAGTTGGGGAAGTCTTGACTGAATACCTGGATTTTCGTCCCCAAGTAGTCGATACTATCTTAGAAAAAGCGATTCAAGCCTATAAAGCCGCAGAAGCTGCTCGTCGTGCTCGTGAATTAGTGCGGCGCAAGTCAGTACTAGAGTCTTCTCCCTTACCCGGTAAGTTAGCCGATTGTAGTTCTCGGGACCCAGGGGAATCAGAGATATTTATCGTTGAGGGGGATAGTGCAGGGGGATGTTTTTCTGGAGAGACACAGGTTGCCCTGGCTGATGGACGGTCTTTGAGCTTCAAAGCACTTGTGGCTGAACAAGCTATGGGTAAAGAGCATTTTTGCTACACCATTACCAATAACGGCAGCATCGGAATAGAACGGATTATCAATCCCAGGATGACCAAAGCCAATGCTAAAGTCATCAAACTTACCTTAGATAACTCAGAAACCATTATTTGCACTCCCGATCACCGCTTCATGTTGCAAGATGGTAGTTATAAGCCAGCAGTATCTCTGACTCCTGATGATTTACTAATGCCTCTTTATCGCCCACTGGCAGAAATCAGGAAACAGGCAAAGGTCAAAACCCAACACAAAGAAGCCTATTCCGCTGTTGCTGGTAATCAGACACAGGTTTGTGAAGCTGTTGCTAACTATAACTACCAAGTTGTTTCCATTGAATCCCTAGAACAATTGGTAGATGTCTATGATATCGAAGTGCCTCATACCCATAACTTCGCTTTAGAGAGTGGGGTGTTTGTTCACAACAGTGCTAAACAAGGACGCGATCGCCAATTCCAAGCCATTCTCCCCCTCCGTGGTAAAATCCTCAACATTGAGAAAACTGATGATGCCAAAATTTACAAGAACACAGAAATCCAATCCCTAATTACAGCCCTAGGGCTAGGGATAAAAGGAGAAGAATTCGATCCGTCCAATTTACGCTACCACCGCATTGTAATAATGACTGATGCTGATGTGGATGGCGCTCACATCCGTACTTTATTACTAACCTTCTTCTACCGCTATCAACGAGCCCTTGTAGACCAAGGCTACATCTACATTGCTTGTCCTCCGTTATATAAACTAGAACGAGGTCGCAACCATAACTATTGTTATAGCGATCGCGAACTACAAGAGCGGATTAGCCAATTTCCTGAAAACGCTAACTATAACATCCAACGATTCAAAGGATTAGGTGAAATGATGCCACAGCAGTTGTGGGACACCACCATGAATCCAGAAACTCGCACCATGAAGCAAATCGAAATCGAAGATGCTGCTGAAGCAGACAGAATCTTTACTGTACTCATGGGAGACCGGGTTGCTCCTCGCCGCCAATTCATTGAAACCTATGGCGCTCGACTCAATCTCACCGATTTAGATATTTAGGCTGTAGGTTATAGCGGTTTTCAAGGTGGTGAATTACAAATTTCCTGGTTTTAGGGAACAGCGGATCTGGGAACAGGGAACAGGAACCCACCCCTAGGGCGTGTTTTCAAAGTTTTCCGCAAGATTATGATCCCCCCCAGCCCCCCTTAAAAAAGGGGGGAGCCATACTCGCTCGTCCCCCTTTTTTAAGGGAAACGGGGGATCTCCGAGGCAAGAAGACACGCCCTAACCCCTCCCAGGAGGGGAAGAGAGGGAACAGGGAAAAAAATCTGTGTACCTGATTAGGCTAAAAACCGCTATAGTTAACCGGAAACGGGTACCCTTTAGTGGTAAACGGGTACCCATTTGTTATACACCAGTAAGGGAGCAGGGAGCAGGGAGCAGGGAAAAATTCTGTGTACTTCATAGCTATTAAAAACCCTGTACAACAGTTTTGGTATGATTATTATTAGTAGGGATAAAAAATTATAGCGTTTCTCGCATTTATGAGGTACGCTTTTCAATCTCAAAGTCCCCCTTATTAAGGGGGATTTAGGGGGATCAATTTGTCCCTTATGGGATATAGAATTGCTATATAGCGGTTTTTAGTCTAATCAGGTACACAGGCTTTTTTCCCTATTCCCTGTTCCCTGTTCCCTATTCCCTATTCGGCGTTGCTGATTCTGGGTATGGTTTTGCCCCCCTAACCCCCCAATTCTGGGGGGAATAAGAGGTTCAAAGTCCCTCCCGGTGCGCTTTCCAATGGGGGAGTAAATCGCCCTTGGGTCGCACCGCAAAATTGGGGGATTTAGGGGGCTTTAACAAAACCAGATGATTGCGCATTTATTCCTTAATTCAGCAATGCCCCCTATTCCCTGTTCCCTATTCCCTGTTCCCTGTTCCCTGTTCCCTGTTCCCTATTCCCTGCTCCCTGCTCCCTACTCCCTTATAGTAAATCAAGCCATGGTTACCGCAATTCCAGCTAACCAAATTACCCTCTATGATTTAAGAGTAAAGTTTGGCTTACAGCGCACCGATGATGAGCAATTCTTTCAGGAGTGGCAAGATGAGTTACCAGAACTAACAGATTTAGAAAAAAAAGAGCTAAAGGAAATAAAGAGAGACTATCTCCACTTATCAGAGCGTCCAATGGTGGAAACTATCGTCAAAATGGTAGTACTTTCCCCATTATTGAAACTAGCTGGTTTTTATCGTCCTCCCTTTTATATTACTGCAGAGAAAGTCGTAGAAATTACTTCCGAAGATCAAGAAACAATTATTACCGGAAGACTTGACCTACTCATCTATACTCCTGAATTTTGGGTATTAGTCATCGAAGCCAAACGAGCCGATTACTCCCTAGAAGTTGGCATCCCCCAAGCACTAAGTTATATGCTAGGGAGTCTTGAATCAAAAAAACCTGCTTTTGGATTTATCACTAATGGGCCAGATTTTATTTTTCTTAAACTGAGCAAAGACAATACACCAAAGTATGGTGAGTCAGATTCATTTTCTCTTCGGAATAAGACAGGCTTGGAGCAGGTTCTCAAAATCCTAAAGCGCTTTAATCAATTAGTGAAGCAATAATCAAGTATTAATATCAAGTCCGGTTAATTGTTTACGATCCGAATCATGAGGTTATTAACCAATGGATAAATTAGATCAGTATCGCCAAATTACCTGCGAATTTTTAGAAAGTTTTGCCAGTTATGATATCAATGCCCAACTTATCTTTGATAGAGAACGCGATCGTTATTTGGTTTTCCACAACGAATGGCGTAATGAGTACCGCATCTATGGCTGTGCCATGCATCTTGAGCTGATCGAAGGTCAAATCTGGATACAGCACAATAGTACTGAGATTTATATCGATAGTGAATTGATTGAGCGGGGTGTTTCTCCCAAAGATATTATACTAGGATTTCGCTCTCCCAGCGTCCGCAAACTTATTGCTGCTGCGATGGAAGACAAGTAAATGGGCAACCTAACCGGATTTTAACTAACAGTGAGGGGTAGTAGGGTGGGCAAATAATCAAAGTCAGTAGGGGTTTGGTGGGCAAAGCCTACCATTTATAACCGTTACGGAGTCCCCAATTTAGCCATGCTTTGATCATTTCTTGAGTATTGCCCTGATGTTCTTCTTGAACAGGATCTTCTCTAGTAATGGATTTTAAAGCCCAAAACCACCGTCCAGATTTTTGTTCAAGTTCCCTTAATAATAACGGAATTGCTTCTTTTCCCATGCCAATAATTTGTTGATAAGCAGGATGCATAGCTGCTTGAGTGGTTGATGAAATTCCTCTGGTTTCTTCCCGCCACTGGTGAACGAGTTGCCTAAACGTTTGTTCGATATCTTCTTGAATTAGGGACATTTTATCTCCATTTTGTGGTTGTAAGTAGGGGTAGGGTGGGCAAATCATCAACCATTAACCAATTGATCATCAATCATGTGCCCTTCCGAAAATTGCCACAGGCTGGAAGCCTGTTCCACGCAACCTAACCGGATTTTAACTAACAGCAAAATCAGTAAATTTGCGAACATCTGGAGGATGAAAAGCTAAAACAATATCACTTTTTGGAATACCTGCTGCCACTAAATCATTAGCAATGCCGTCTTCAGTATTGTCACATTTAATCCAGATTTTAGAATTAATAATTCCGACATGAATCAAACAACTATGAAGATGCTCTTGGTTATTCCATCCTTCAGAAACAATTAAATATTGGTCTGTTTCTCGGTCAAATGCTGCATGGTTACGTATGTTAACATTAGAGTAATGAATGTTAATATAAGGGGTTAAGGTTTGACGAAGAATTTGGCGATAGTTTTCTAATTTATCCATTTTACAATCACCTCCTTTTCCGGGTCAAAAACAATAATTTTCAGCGTGTTATCTTCTAATAACATCTGTCCTATTTCTTCGGTAAATAAGCGGTTAAATATTACTTCTCTAATAGCTAGATAAAGAAGACGTTCTGAAAGTTGACGTTTAAGAACTTTATCGTATAATATATATTGCCCTAAGGCGTTTTTTAGATCTTCTATTTCTGATGAACTAACAAAACTTTTAACTTCTACAGCAATTTTTTGTCCTTGTTTTTCAGCTACTAATAATTTTTCAGCCGCTAGGTCAATATAGATATCTTTTTTACCTATTTTAAGGCTTAAAGGGTCATTGGTAATTGTCCATCCATCTTTTATTAGTGCATTTTTTACTGTATCATGATAAATATCTTTGGCTGGCATTTTCAAAATTATTAAGTGTGGGTGCCAAAATAAAAGCCTATCTTAATTATAGTCGGAACGCTCTGTAATTTCGTGACAGCCGTAGGGTGCTTGATAAGACGCGATCGCACTCATGTTCCCCCTGGTAGTGTTGGGATAGCCCGGCCCGTAACGCACCGCTAGTGTTGGAACCACCCTTCCGAAAATTGCCACAGGCTGGAAGCCTGTTCCACGCCTGATGCCCATTCCACCCACCGGCTCAAACAGCATGGATTGAGATGCACCCCAATAGGCAATAGGGGCAACAGCTGCATAGTTTTTTAGTAAAATCAAAGAGATGCACCCCAATAGGCAATAGGGAGATAGACGAAATTAAAGCTAATAAAAATACCTTTTGATTGATCTGAATTTTTGATATGGTTTTCCCCTTACCAGATAAATACATTGATCTGCTCACGGATTTCGGCTTTAAGCGCGTCTTTGGCACTGAGCCAAATAAGGCACTGTTGATCGACTTCTTAAATACGCTGCTGCCTCCTCACCATCAAATTCAGGATGTCACTATTAAGAATCCAGAGTTCTTGGGTAAGACCTTAGTGGACAGAAGAGCAATTTTTGATATTTATTGTCAGAGCACAACCGGTGAACGCTTCATTGTGGAAATGCAAAAGGCAAAACAAACGTTCTTCAAAGACCGCAGTGTCTACTATGCCACTTTCCCCATCCAAGAACAGGCGCAACAGGGAAATTGGAATTATCAGCTAACGGCAGTCTACACCGTCGGTATTCTGGATTTTAGTTTTGATGACCATAAGCACGATTCAGAACTGTTGCATGTGGTAGAACTAAAAAATCAGCGGTGTGAAGTGTTCTACGATAAGTTGAAATTCATCTATGTAGAACTACCGAAATTTACTAAATCTGTTGATCAATTAGAAACCCATTTTGATAAGTGGTTATTTTTATTCAGGCATCTAGCAAGCTGTAATGCTCCCCCTGAACCGTTGCAAGGGGATGTGTTTGCCCAGCTATTTGAGGTGGCCGAGATTGCCAATTTCTCCTCTGAAGAGCAAGCCCTGTACCAGGATAGTCTGAAAGTCTACCGGGATATGTACAGTGTTAATCAAACCTTGATTCAGGAAGGTAGACAAGAAGGTCTTGAACAAGGTAGACAAGAAGGTCTCCAACAGGGTCTCGAACAAGGTAGACAAGAAGGTCTCCAACAGGGTCTTGAACAAGGTAGACAAGAAGGTCAACAAGCAGGTGAACAAGCAGGTATACAAAAGGTTGTTAAACAGATGAAGGCCGCAGGGTTATCCCTGAAGGATATTGCTCAATATACTGGGTTGAGTATGGATGACATTGATCAGTTGTGAAACTCTTGCCTCTTGCCTATTCCCGATTCCCGTTCCCCTCCTGGGAGGGGTTAGGGGTGGGTTCCGATTCCCGATTCCCGATTCCCGACTCCCGATTCCCGACTCCCGATTCCCGATTCCCGATTCCCGATTCCTCGCATACCCTTAACTTCTCCTTAGCTCCAGGATGCCTAACAAAGTAATCTTCCAGCAAGTCACAGCCCCGACGCAGCAGCTCACCTAAACTTTCAACCTTCCAAATTCTGGCAGTGCCGTCTCGTGAAGCAGTAGCCAGCCTCTGTCCATCCGGGCTGAAGGCTACACTTGATACAGTGGACTGATGCCCGGTGAGTACGGCTAATGGATTGCCTTGTAAGTCCCAAATTCTGGCGGTGTTGTCTTTTGAAGCAGTGGCCAGCGTCTTTCCATCCGGGCTGAAGGCTACACTATATACCCTGTCCTGATGGCCGGTGAGCACGGCGATTTCATTGCCCTGGTTGTCCCAAATTCTGACAGTATTGTCCATTGAAGCAGTGGCCAGCTTCTGTCCATCCGGGCTGAAGGCTACACTTAATACCGAGCGCTGATGCCCGGTGAGCACGGCGATTTCATTGCCCTGGTTGTCCCAAATTCTGGCCGTGTTGTCCATTGAAGCAGTGGCCAGCCTCTGTCCATCCGGGCTGAAGGCTACACGACCTACCCTGTCCTGATGCCCTCTGAGCACGGCGATTTCATTGCCCTGGTTGTCCCAAATTTTGGCGGTTTTGTCATCTGAAGCCGTGGCCAGCCTCTGTCCATCCCGGCTGAAGGCTACACTATCTACTCTGTCCTGATGGGTGAGCACGGCGATTTCATTGCCCTGGTTGTCCCAAATTCTGGCAGTATTGTCGGATGAAGCAGTGGCCAGCCTCTGTCCATCCCGGCTGAAGGCTACACTATTTACCCAGTACTGATGCCCGGTGAGCACGGCGATTTGATTGCCCTGGTTGTCCCAAATTCTGGCGGTTTTGTCTATTGAAGCAGTGGCCAGCTTCTGTCCATCCGGGCTGAAGGCTACACTTAATACCCTGTCTTGATGCCCGGTGAGCACGGCGATTTGATTGCCCTGGTTTTCCCAAATTCTGGCGGTGTTGTCATCCGAAGCCGTGGCCAGCCTCTCTCCATCCCGGCTGAAGGCTACACTCTCTACCGAGGACTGATTCCCGGTGAGCACAGTTAATTCATGTCCCTTTCTGTCCCAAATTCTGGCAGTGCCATCTCTTGAAGCAGTGGCAAGGGTCTGTCCATCCGGGCTAAAGGCTACACTTAATACCCTGTCCTGATGCCCTGTGAGCACGGCGATTTCATTGCCCTGGTTGTCCCAAATTCTGGCAGTTTTGTCATCCGAAGCCGTGGCCAGCCTCTGTCCATCCGGGCTGAAGGCTACACTATTTACCCTGTCCTGATGCCCTGTGAGCACGGCAATTTCATTGCCCTGGTTGTCCCAAATTCTGGCAGTGTCGTCTCCTGAAGCAGTGGCCAGCTTCTGTCCATCCGGGCTGAAGGCTACACTTAATACCAAAGACTGATGCCCGGTGAGCAGGGCGATTTGATTGCCCTTTGTGTCCCAAATTCTGGCAGTGTTGTCATCCGAAGCAGTGGCCAGCTTCTGCCCATCCGGGCTGAAGGCTACACTTGTTACATCATCCTGATGCCCGGTGAGCAGGGCGATTTGATTGCCCTTTGTGTCCCAAATTATAGCAGTGTTGTCATCCGAAGCAGTGGCCAGCTTCTGTCCATCCGGGCTGAAGACTACACTCCATACCACATCCTGATGCCCGGTGAGCACAGCTAATTCATTGCCCTGGTTGTCCCAAATTCTAGCAGTGCCATCCCATGAAGCAGTGGCCAGCCTCTGTCCATCCGGGCTGAAGGCTACACTTAATACCGAGCCCTGATGCCCTTTGAGCACAGATATTTCATGGCCCTTTCTGTCCCAAATTCTGGCAGTGCGGTCATGTGAACCAGTGGCCAGCCTCTGTCCATCCGGGCTGAAGGCTACACTTAATACCGAGCGCTGATGCCCTTTGAGAACTGCCCGTTCTCGGAATTGACTAATACTCTGGTGGAGGGCATATATAGGACTAGTAGCAGGATAGTCATCCAGGGGGCGACCATCTTTTACTATGTTAAATAGCTCTTCCCCAGTCTTCATTGCCTGGTACAAAAGATTTTCTCCTTCTGTACTGGTGCCGTAGTAAACATTATTTTGTAACTGTGGTAGGATTATCAGCCCTTGTCGTTCTAGTATCGTGCCTGTTTTGGCTTGCTGTATTTCTTGTCTAGCGTTGACACCAGCCACTATTGCAACAATTAAGGACAAACCCAGTACAATTCCCCCTCTGCGTATGGTCCGCTGGGCTTGCTCTTTAGCCTTAGCTAATATTTCACTAGCCTCTTTCTGAGCAGCCGCCAAATCCTTTTGGACTTCTCGCTTATCTAAAACCTGACTAGCTCTCAAGAACTGGGAATCCAAATCGCTTAAGGCTTTTCCCCTAGACCATTGTTCCGCCTGGTCTAATGCTTTCCCCCGCAACAAAAAAGACTCATCCTTACACCCAGAATCAACCCAAGCGCTAAACGCCTCAGAGTAGGGACGTAGTCTAGCCAATTCTTGATTAACCCAATCGGAATTGAAAACCTCCCCATAAATCCGGTTGTTAACCTCCAAACAACCATCACGCTCAACCACCAGCCCCGATAACCTTAACTCCGTCTGTTCCTCACTGCCATCAGCAGCTAGACAACCGTGATCCAAGACTTGCTGATACAAACCCAACAGCATCCCAGCCCGTTGCTCATTTCTGAGGATGCGATCGCGTATGGTCTTCAAATGCTCCTGTTCATCCTGGGCTTCCCAATTGTGTATGATCCGCCTACGCACGATCTGGTCTAGGGAAAGACTATTGCCCGATTCCCAAGTCTGAACTACCAAACGACACAACCGCTGAGTCAGAAACGGTTGTCCCCCCGTCCAGTTTACTATCTCACCTAACACCTGTTCAGGATTATCCACCTTACCTACCAAACCAGGAACCAACGGCGCTTTGGCTTCCTGAAAAGTAAACCCAGTCAACTGAATATCCTGACCAATATTAAACGGAGTGCGTTGTTTATCCTGAATTAAATCTGCTGCAGTTGCCACCCCCAGCAAACAAAAGGTGAGACGATTGTAAGCTGGCTTTTCCGCTCGTTGATTGTAACAGGCTCTAATTAACGCAAAGAAATCATCTTTAAACTTAACTTTAATAATACTATCAATTTCATCCAGAAAAATAACAATTTTTCCTGGAATACTGGTTAACACTATCTGCTCAATAAACTTACTTAAGCACAAGACCGGAGAGATTTGAGCACGCTCCTCTAACCAACTGTCTTCATCAAAGGTTCCGAAAAGCTCGAAATCATCCACCAATAACATCATCAAACTTTCATACCACATCGACACCGTGATGTCTTCTTTACCAATCACTGTCAGATCGATAGACGCGCAAGCAAATCCCTCTTCTTTTAAGCGTTTTATCGTTCTTACCCGCAAACTGGACTTACCCATCTGTCGGGAATTGAGCACATAACAAAACTCCCCAGCCATCAATGCTTGATAAAGCTCATCATCCGCTTGTCGGGTCACATAAGTAGGTTCATCCTGAGGTAAACTACCTCCAACTTTGTAGATTGTTGAGTGTTGATTGGTCATTTTTGGAAAGGGAACAGGGAACAGGGAATAGGGAACAGGGAACAGGGAACAGGGAACAGTGTGGGGCGGGGGCGCGGGGAGTGTGGGGCGGGGGCGCGGGGAGTGTGGGGAGATGGGGAGTGATGTCAAAGTCCCCCAGAATTGGGGGATTTAGGGGGCGGGGAAATCATGTCAAAGTCCCCCAGAATTGGGGGATTTAGGGGGCATTGCTTAAGTCCTGTTCCTGGTCTATTGATAATAATCATATTACCCGACTCCCGATTCCCGACTCCCGATTCCCGATTCCCGATTCCCGATTCCCGATTCCCGATTCCCTAAAATGCGATCGCTAAAATACAGACGATACAAATTAGATATCAAACTACAATCATTGCCATAGCGTTGCACTAGACCCATACTTTCCAACTTGCGAGTGATAGTAGCATCCAGGCGCACGGGTTTAGTTGTACTAACTAATAATTTAACAGCGTCCAGTAATTCGGGATGCCCTTGAATACTAGTTAAGAGTTGACGGAGATGACTGCCATAAATTCCGGCTTCTGTGGGGGCATTCGTCAAAAGGGTATCCAGTGTCTTCTCTGCTGCTTCATGATTCTTGAGATAATCGAAAGCTTGGGACAATAAATCAGGATGTCCCCCCACCATTGCCATCAGTTTCCTTACTGAATCCCCAGACAAATTCAAGCCATAAGCCTGGGCAAAGCTCGTAACCTGCTGCTCAGTAAACTCTAGTAAATCTATCTGTAATCCCACATTAAACGGCGATTGATCGGTAGGTAAGGTAACGTAAACTTCCGTGGCATAAACCACAATTAACCGTAATTTTTTCCAAATATCTTTACTATTAGCATCTTCATGCCAACTTCGCAGCAACGTCAGAAACCCTTCAGCCACCTCTTGATGAGAAAAAACTTGCTCTACTTCATCCAAACACAAAACTACCGGACTATCTAAAGACTTTAATAAATACTGCTCTAAGTATCGTTTGCAGTTTACCTTGCTGGGTAAACGCTTTTTCCAATAACTGTCTAACTGATCCGACAATCCTAAGTTATCAGACACTCGCACACAAAACGATTGTAAAAAGCTATCCAAGTTATTGAAAGGTAGCTCATTCATATTTAAATAAACCTGAGCATAACTCTGTTTTTCACTATGAGCGATAATCTGCTGAATTAGTAACGTTTTGCCCATCCGTTTCGGTGCTTTAATCCGAATTAACGCTCCCGGTTTAACAATTTCCTGATCACAACGAGCCTCAACAGGTGGGCGCTCAATATATATCTCTTGAGTTGATCTAGAGGATAACCCGCACTCGTTTAATACTTCCTCAGCCACTAACTCTGGCTTATAGGTATTAACGATTTCCACTAACTCACAACGACAATTATAACCATTAGCTTCAATATCAAAATCTTTATATAGATTAGAAATATGCTTTCTTACGGTAGATGGATCATTGACCTTTAGCACCTTGTCTCTGATTTCTTGATCTGTCTTACCACCAACCACCGCCTCTAATACTTGTCGCCTTTTCCAGGGCATGGTCTTGAATTTTTCCTCGAAGGCTTCTTTACTAATCATAGGCGATCGCTGGTTGTGCCGTAGGTAGTCCTATACTTAGTTTAGAATATTATTGATTAGTTGAGCGAGATTGAGACAATAGTTTCACAAAGTTTGTTTATCAGTGAAAAAATAATCACAAATATCTTCTTAGAGCTTCACCAATGTGAAGTGCCATGAAGTAACCTGAAGTTTTTTCCACACTGAATGCATCTCATTTTTGCTATTTGACTCGGTGGTGCGTTACGGGGCGGACTGTTCAACTAGAAAGAGGCGGAAAATCAGGGCTAGCCCGCCCCTAACGCACCCTACGCAACACATACTAATAAAAAAAAATCGGTCAAAGTTTGGTTAACCAATGCTTGACCGAATTCTAATATATAAACCACTACAATTAAAGCTTAGCGTATCAGCTTAAGCGCTACGCGCACGCTACGCGAACAGCTGATCAGCTATCAGCTATCAGCTTATGGGTTAGGTCACAGGCTATAGGATGCATATCAATTTTGTTAATCCCTGATTCAGATCCCCCATTATCCCCCTTAATAAGGGGGACTTTTCAATCTAATTCCCCCCTTTTTTAAGGGGGGTTAGGGGGGATCTATGTACCTAATTACAAAGTTGAGATGCTCCCCAGCCTAGAAGCCTGTGCCACAAAGCTGACTACTGACCACTGACCACTGATCACTGACCACTTACCTCAGCAACTGATCCAAAACAACAACATTCCAACTCAGTAAACTAACCTCCACAAAACAAATTTCACTCATGGTCGCCAGGGGGTCAAAACCCTGGCAAATTACTATCCTAGTCTACGTAAAAATAGCGAATCAAAAAAGTCATAATCTCATCAGGCTTCCCCGTAGGTTCCGGAGTGCTCCACTCGTTGGGATAGGCGTATTTAAGGCCATAAAGGGCAATAATTGTCTTCCAAACTTTTTCAGGAGAACCGATCAAGACGAGCTTGACTTTCTTAGGTTTGCGACCAGGGTTTTCTGGAGTGTTCTTGTCATCGGAGTTAGGTGGAATGTTCTTGGTCATGAATCGTGACTCCTGTAAATGGCTTATATTATTAATATATTAATATATTAATATATTGTCAAGGGATTTAGATTTTTTTTTATTACGAAATATGGAGAGTTTGGAGAGTAAAATAAATCGTAGGGTGGGCAGTGCTTCCTAGGAATTTTATAGCTTGTACAAAGTTAAATCGGCACTGCCCACCAACAGAAAATCAATGGTAAAATAGAGTAAAATAAATCGTAGGGTGGGCAGTGCTTCCTAATAAGTTTTTATCTTGTTGTAGGGTAGATTTGCACTGCCCACCAGCATAATATCAATGGTAAAATATAGTAAAAGTAAATCGGATGGTGGGCAGTGCTTCCTAGGAATTTTATAGCTTGTACAAAGTTAAATCGGCACTGCCCACCAACAGAAAATCAATGGTAAAATAGAGTAAAATAAATCGTAGGGTGGGCAGTGCTTCCTAATAAGTTTCTATCTTGTTGTAGGGTAGATTTGCACTGCCCACCAACATAATATCAATGGTAAAATATAGTAAAAGTAAATCGGATGGTGGGCAGTGATGACTAGAAATTTTAAAGGTTTTATAAAGTTAAATTGGCACTGCACACCAACATAAAATTAATGGTAAAATAGAGTGATAATAATCGTAAGGTGGGCAGTAATAATACCAATTCCAAAGCTTACCATCGGGATGATACTTACTGCCCACCCTACATATTTTTCCATTTTTCCTACTCCCTACTCCCTACTCCCTACTCCCTATTCCCTATTCCCTTTGCTAAAGGTGGGCAGTAAAAATACCAATTCCAAAGCTTACCATCGGGATGATACTTACTGCCCACCCTACATATTTTTCCATTTTTCCTACTCCCTACTCCCTACTCCCTACTCCCTATTCCCTATTCCCTTTGCTAAAGGTGGGCAGTAATAATACCAATTCCAAAGCTTACCATCGGGATGATACTTACTGCCCACCCTACATCAAATGCTATTGTAAAATAGAGTAAAATTAATCGTAAGGTGGGCAGTAATAATACCAATTTCAAAGCTTACCATCGGGATGATACTTACTGCCCACCCTACATCAACTGCTCCCTGTTCCCAGATCCGCTGTTCCCTATTCCCTTTGCTAGCAATCCTCAGCTCGCCTTTAGTTGCAACTGGTGCATATGGTCAAATAACTTCCAGCAATACTCCTCAGATATCCCACAGGTAATAGCACCCCGAAGTACCACATCGAAATACCAATCATTAGGAGCCATTTCCCGGTCTAACTTATTCACCACCACATAAGTCCGAACGCCCTGATACAACTTATTTTGACAGTGGACATTTACCATTTCGTGTTGGTAGAGACCGCGAGGCACACCTTCCCGCAGATCCAAAGCTTCACTCACCCGCCAAGGTAAATGATACAACACTCCTTCAACCCTTGAGCCAGGAGTTTTCACCACATCCAGCGTGCCACAATTACGACTTGGAGATTTGCTATAAAAACCAATATGATAATCCTTAAGGGTAGCAGTACCAATCACAAAATTATGGGTATCCTCCCCAAGCGATCGCTTTAAATCTACTGGACACATACAAGAGCCATAAGCAAAATAGTAAAAGCCTGACTCTGTGTGAAGTTGGTGTTTTCTGTCAGTGTTTAGCTGGGCAGCTGACATACGCAATCCTAATTCCTAACTTATATCTGAATCTTGGCAAATAAAACCTTATTCTATCGAACAGTCGAGTAGTGGGGAGTGTCAAAAAAAACATTTCAGCAAAAAGAAATCCCACCGTTTCAGCCAGTGGGACAATTATTGAACAATTATTGAAACGCAAAGTATGCAGAGGTTTGCCTTTTAGATATTAGAGGATATCTGAAAAGTTTTTTGATACTGAATTTTGCCCCCCTAGCCCCCCAACTTTGGGGGGAACAAGAGTCAATTTGCTTCTAAAAGTCCCCCAAAATTGGGGGATTTAGGGGGCTTGGATGTAGCAAATGAGACTTCTCAGACAACCTCTTAGATATAGCGTTTCTAGGAATTATGAAATACGCTTCTCAACCTCAAAGTCCCCCTTTTTAAGGGGGATTTAGGGGGATCTCTTTGTACCTCACCAAATTGCAAACCGCTATATTGATTCCATAACAATTTGAGATCAGACCCCTGCTCGAGAACCTATGGATAACTCAGGATCATTACTCAACTTACCGTTTTGCATGGCTGAATACAGTCGGTTCAGTGCATTCACATAGGCCTGTGCTGAAGCCACAATAATATCCGTATTCGCCGCATAACCCGAATAGACCCGTTCATTGTGCCGCAAACGAATAGTCACTTCCCCAAGAGCATCAATGCCTGCTGTTACCGATTGCACCGAAAACTCAATCAGTTCATTAGGCACATTCACCACCCGATTAATAGCCTTGTACACCGCATCCACCGGACCAGTACCAATAGCAGCATCACTAAGTTCTTTACCTGTAGGTGTTCGCAGCGTAATCGTAGCCGTAGGACTACCATGATCCCCACAGGACACCTGCACCAACTCTAAGTGAAACACTTCCGGTGCCTGGTAAATTTCATCATTAACAATGGCTTCTAAATCCCAATCCGTAATCTCCTTCTTCTTATCCGCCACCTCTTTGAAGCGAACAAACGCCTTATTCAGGTCATTATCCGACAACTCATAGCCCAACTCCTTGAGGCGAGAACGGAAAGCATTGCGACCCGATAGTTTACCCAGTACAATCTGATTTTCCTTTAACCCAATCGACTCGGCATCCATGATTTCATAGGTCAGCTTGTGCTTAAGTACCCCATCCTGGTGAATACCAGACTCATGAGCAAAAGCATTCGAGCCCACGATTGCCTTATTCGGTTGCACCAACATCCCGGTAAGACTCGAAACCAGACGGGATGTCTTGTAAATCTGACGAGTATCAATAGTGCTTAGGGGTTCCTTCGACTCTGGGGGGCGTCCGAAGAAAGGATTAAAATACTGACGGCGGACATGTAATGCCATTACCAACTCTTCCAAAGCCGCATTACCAGCCCGTTCTCCAATACCATTAATCGTGCATTCCAGTTGCCTGGCACCATTTTTCACAGCTTCCAGGAAATTAGCCACTGCCAGACCTAAATCATTATGACCATGGACAGAAATAATTGCCCGGTCAATATTGGGAACATTTTCCTTAATCCCACGAATCAAGCCACCAAATTCGCTTGGGGTAGTGTAACCTACAGTATCAGGAATATTAACCGTAGTAGCCCCCGCATCGATTACCCGTTCCAGGACTTCGTAGAGATACTCGGGATCGCTGCGCCCTGCATCCTCCGGGGAAAATTCCACATCATCCACAAAAGACTTCGCATAAGCCACCATTTCTGGCGCAATCTCTAACACTTCCTTTCTAGTCTTCTTCAGTTTGTACTCCAGATGAATATCCGAAGTGGCAATGAAAGTGTGAATACGGGCATTAGCTGCCGGTTTGAGGGCATTCGCCGCCGCCTTGATATCATCACGACTTGCCCGTGCTAGACCACAAATCGTTGGTCCAGATTCTATGCCCACGGCTTGAGCAATTTTTTGCACCGCCTCAAAATCCCCAGGACTAGCGTAGGGAAAGCCTGCTTCAATCACATCTACTCTCAATCGTGCCAGTTGGTGAGCAATAATCAGCTTCTCATCCACATTGAGGGTTGCTCCAGGAGATTGTTCCCCATCCCGGAGGGTAGTGTCAAAAATGATAATGCGTTCTGATTGAGGTTGCTGGTTCATAACTAACTCGATTGGTTGATAGTCAGTGATTTGAAGAGAACGGTCGTCAGTCAACTAGACCGACAGTTTGCTTTGTTTATAATTATAACTATGAATCAATTTTTTCAATTTGATCACGGACATCATTTAGATCAATATAACGGTCAGTGGCATTCCTCAGTTCCCTAGCAATCATCCCTTCTGTGGAAACCACCGTAATATGAGTATTTTTAGAACGCAGTAATTCAATTGCTCGTTCAAAATCTCCATCTCCACTAAACAAGATAACTTTGTCATACTGTTCCACAGTATTAAACATATCCACAACAATTTCTATGTCTAAATTAGCCTTTTGTGAATAGCGACCCGAGTTATCATCATAATATTCCTTTAAAATTTTAGTACGAACCGTGTATCCTAGACTAATTAGAGCATCTCGGAACCCCCGCTGGTCTTGAGGATCTTTGAGTCCGGTGTACCAAAATGCATTAACTAGAGTAATACCAGGCTCGTTTTTAAAGTAGTCTAAAACCCGCCTAGGATCAAAAAACCACCCATTCTTTTGTTGGGCGTAAAACATATTATTGCCGTCTACAAAAATAGACATACGTTTCAGTGGACAATGCATATTTACTTAAACCTAACAATTTTCTATATAATCTTTAATATAATTTTTTATTCTAGCAGTTTTTAGCTAGTAAATTAGTAATTACCTAAGACTTAACTAGTTAGTGGTAATTAGTGATTTGATTACTACTGATAGAGATGACTTATCTGTACTTACCTAGTGAAAGAGTAAGCAATAGGGGGATAATTTCAGGATTTTGAGGATAGGATGCCAAATTTACCCTCCTCTGTCTTGGTGCGCGTTATAGCAGAAGTCAGAAGTCAGAAGTCAGAAGTCAGAAGTCAGAAGTCAGAAGTCAAACTCTTGCGCTTACTTAGGTTTGAGACTTTTGTCATGTCCGCGCCTGCCCTGGCGACTGCTATACCATGGCGAGGTTCAGGCAGCGCCTTGTCGCACCGCTTCAGTTAAGTCCTAGGGAGAAGGGTAGCAACTCAGATCGAAACAATTAGGAGTATCAAAGTAGTGGTAGTTTAACGGGACTGGCAAGCTTTTGGGCAAGCAACACACCTAAGCTATTGCTTGCTTTGGGTAGTGCCACAGTTTCTCAAAGCAAGCAAAGTCAACGGGTTGGGAAAATTATAGATAAGAGCACCAGTCACTCCAACTCCCAGCATAAAGCTTGCCAGTATTAATTCCTGCCAATGCCAGGGAGAAGAGATTTACACAAGCGGTTACACCAGAACCACAATAAACCTGAATTTCTTGTTTGTTCTCCAGCTCAGTCCAGCGCTCTTGTTGGGATGCTAATGGTTGCAAATAACCATTGGTGTCCGTCACACCATGCCAAGGGTAGTTGAGTGCACCAGGAATGTGACCGGCAACAGGGTCAATCGGTTCTCGTTTACCTAAATAGCGATCGCTTTCCCTAGAATCTACCAAAGCCACCTCTGGCAAATCTTTACGTACTTTCACAGTATTAATATCCACCACCCAATCAGAGCGCAACTGTTCTACAAATATTCCTGGTTTTGTGGTAGGCTCTTGATCAGATACTGGATACCCTTGGGAATGCCATCGGGTCCAACCCCCATCCAGCAACGCCACTTGGTCGTGTCCCAAGTAGCGCAGCAGCCACCACAAGCGGGCTGCAAAAGCAGAACGGGAATCATCATAGGCAATCACTAGGGTTTTTCGGAAATTCACACCAATCCCTGCTAATTTCTGGGCTAACTTCCCAGGTTCAGGCAAAGGATGACGCCCACCATGACGCTCTACTGGTCTCGAAAGGTCTTTATTCAAATCGAGATAGTGAGCGCCAGGGATATGGCTAACGTTATACTGTTCATAGCCCAGGTTTGGATCAGATAGAGCAAAACGGCAATCGACAATTACGATGTGGGGATCATCAAGATGATCACTCAGATACTGACCAGAAACTATAAAAGCTTGTTCCGTCATGTGACATCACGGATTATAAATTTTAGTATTGATTTAGAACGAATAAGCTTTAGCGATATCAAGTGAGTCCAAGGATTTACGCTCCTAGGACTCTCTTCAAACAAAACAAATTAACGTTTGCTTGTTTGGTTGAGATATTAAGTTGGTAGTGCTTGGTTTAGAGGGATAAAAACCCCCAGCCATCCGCTGTCAGATTTTCATCCCTATTTATCCCGCTTTTGGCGGCGGCGATCGCGCCACTCAGCAGCAGTTAGATATATGATTCCTCCGCTTACCACCACTAATAATCCAGCGGCAGCAAAGAATAACATAGTGATTACGGGATTTTCCACGATACTGTTAAAATCCGTTACGACCCCAGACAACCATTGAGATTGACCAAGTAAACAAAACCAGTACAGAAACCCAGCCTAGTGTCAGAATATCCATAGCAATATATAAAAAAATTACTCAATAACTCCAAATCTTATAATAATTCAATTTGACACCGCCACCTCCTGCAGAAGTGGAATTCGTTTGGGAATTATCTGGTTATAGGGTTAGCCCCCCCGTCTTTGACCAAAGCTGATTATCCATAGTCTGGCTAGGTTTCAGGTCAAGAGTATTTGACCTGGACAGGGGATAGTGTGACAGTTACTAAACTGTCCACAGATTGCTTCAAGAAAACTTGTGATCATCACCTGATCCTTAGATTCAAGTTTATGGACAATCTTGTAGTTATTGTGTATTATATATGTAATATAAAAGAAAGATAATTTATTGTTATGCCTTACGAAAAACTAGACATCTCCACCCCAAAACCTGTGCTGTCTTGGGCGAATCACTCCCTAGCTGCTCAGGAAACCCAAATGGCGAAAAATGTGGCGTCTCTGCCATTTGTGTTTAAGCACGTCGCATTAATGCCAGACGTTCACCTAGGTAAAGGCTCATTAGTTGGCTCTGTAATTGCCACCAAAGATGCCATCCTGCCAGCAGCTGTCGGGGTAGATATTGGTTGTTTTACAGGTGATACCCTCGTTCCCTTGGTTGATGGCAAATCTTACACCCTCGAAGCACTAGCCAGCAGTCAGCGAGAAATTATTGTCTACTCCTGCACACAAACCGGAAAAATTGTCGCAGCTAAGGCTACAGCCAAATTAACCCGCCGTAACCAACTACTGTTAAAGGTCGTTCTCGACAACTCACAAGAAATTAAATGTACTCTCGATCATCGATTCATGCTCAGGGATGGCAGTTACCTCGAAGCCCGTGACCTCAAACCAGGGACATCCTTGATGCCTTTCTACTCCCAAACCGATAAAGATGGTTACACCTTAATCCAGCAACCCTATTCTGGAAGATGGCAAAAGGCAGATGGGATTATCTCTTCCTCTGATATCCCTGCCTCTGATATCCCTGCCTCTGATATCCCTGCCTCTGAATGGTTAGAATCTCAATTGTTAGGAACAGTAGCATCTTTTCGAGGTTACAGAACAGTCATTGATCACCATATTGATCACCATAACCTTGCTCCTGCCGAGCATCCAAGCTCAAATCTGGTAGGGGGGGCAAATCACAAAGTCGTCAATATCTTACCACTTCAGGAAAGACAGGATGTCTACTGCCTAACCGTGCCAGAGTATCACAACTTTGCCTTGACCGCTGGTGTGTTTGTTCACAACTGTGGCATGTCTGCCATCAAAACCCCTTTTGTGGCAGAGCAATTGGAGGGCAAGCTCAAGAAGATTCGCTTGGAGATTGAAGCAGCTATTCCCGTTGGCTTTAATGAAAACAAAGATATCGAAAAACCAGTAGTAAACTGGCAAGGCTGGCGTGACTTTAAGGAGCTTCATCCAGGTGTGCAACGGCTAGATGGAAAATCCATGAAACAGCTGGGTTCCCTTGGTGGTGGCAATCATTTCATTGAATTGTGTCTTGATACCGAAAACCAAGTGTGGCTGATGCTACACTCCGGTTCACGGCATATTGGTAATCAGCTAGCTAAGTGCCACATTAATACCGCTAAAGAATTAGCAAAGCTAGCACATACTAAGCTTCCTGACCGAGATTTAGCATACTTTGTCGCAGGAACCCCTGAATTTTCTGCCTACTGGCGGGATTTGCAATGGGCGCAAAACTATGCCCGTTACAATCGTGATATCATGATGGCTCGCTTCAAGCGAATTGTTGAGAAACATCTGGCTGGTGGTAAGTCCTTCAAGCCCTTGTTGTCAGTTAACTGCCATCACAACTATGCCGAGAAAGAAATGCATTTCTCCGAAGAGGTTTATGTCACTCGAAAAGGAGCAGTGCGAGCTCGTACCGATGACTATGGTATCATCCCTGGTTCCATGGGGGCAAAATCTTTCATTGTTAAAGGTAAAGGCAATCATGACAGCTACTGCAGCTGTGCTCATGGTGCTGGTCGTTTAATGTCTCGCACCAAAGCCAAGAAGCAGTTCACCATTGATGATTTAGTTGAGCAAACTAAAGGTGTTGAGTGCCGTAAAGATAAGGACGTTATCGATGAAATCCCAGGTGCTTATAAGCCAATTGATCAAGTGATGGCTAATCAGTCAGATCTAGTTGAGGTAGTGGCAACGCTGAAACAGGTTGTTTGTGTTAAGGGTTGAAAACTTTCAAAACTGAATCGAATCATTAAACTGTGAACCATTACGTAAAAGGCAACAGAGACATAAACGTTTCTGTTGCCTTTTTCCTGTTGTAATATCCAAAAAAAAACAGATATCTAGAGACATCAGCAATTGTAGTTAAAGTTTATTACGCAATTCAACACATTTGTAATCCTACACCATTAAAGGTGACTATTACCTTAGGATTTAGAGCGGGATTTTATGGTGAGAATCACCAAATCTACCTCTCGGTCAACCCTTAAGTGAATCTGATAGTTTTTTTGTTCCGTGATTAATAAACTTTTCTGGTTTTCACTAAGTTCTTTCAACCCATAGTTAATCCAAGCCATACCATTTTCCCATTCCGGTGATACTACCCTAATGAATAATCCTAAAAGTAAAGCAGCTTGGCTTTCATGAGAGTATTTATAGGGAATTTTAGTGGCGATCGAGGCTTGAGTTATATTGTTAACATTTCCCAGAATATTAATTAATACTGTACCTCCCGTATTGTTGCCTATCAAATTAATTTGATTATGAATAGTTTCTCCCTGGTTAAAGGTAAAACCAATGGCCTCAAAACCAGGCTTAATTTTGTCTATACCTATACCTATACCTAGTCCAGTTTCTTCATATTCAGTTATAATAGGAAGCATGAGTTGATTAATCATTGAGGCTTTATCTACTAGTTGTTCAGAACTAGTTTTAGCAACACTTGATAATGACTTTTTTTTCTCTGACGTGTCTTTGAACCAACTCATTATTGATTCGATTGGATTAACAATAATTTTTGATGAATCCGTTAAGGAAAAATTGTTGTTTTCCCTTAACATGCTGATTACTCCTACGATAATTACTAGAGAAGGTAACAGGCAAAAAGTAATAATTAACGATTGTCCATTGACCCAATTTTTAGAATACTGTTCTTTAGTCATTTCCTGCCAATCTCAAAGTCGCCAAGGGTGGATATTTGATTATGAATATATCTAGGGGTAAAAACGATTATGGAAGCGTTACCCCACTTAAACTTAAACCTAATTTAACGCCTATATCTAAGGTCAGATAGAGATAGTTATTGGGGTAGATATCATCGTTAAATGATAATAGGTAATTGCCAATTTATAATTGAGTATCATACTATTGCTGCTGTTAAACAACACTTGTATATTGCAATTACCTATAACCTATGACCTATGACCTATGACCTATGACCTATTAACAAACACTTATCTCTATCTACATGCATAGAAAATTAGTATTTAGTTGAGATGTTCTTGGAGTTAATCACGGAGTTTAATCGCACATTGTGAAAAACTTGGGAAGGCTAACCACAGTATTGTATAGTAATTATTTTACCAAATGTGAAATTTTGGTGAAAAACACTTGGTGAAGAACACTTTGAGGTGCGACCCAAGGCCGCAAGCAATCCCTCGCGGCCTTGGAGGCGCACACCTTAAGTGTCTTGCTATACAAAACGAATGGCAAGCACTCACCTTCGGTATCACCGGAGTTGTGAAAACTTAACGTTTAAAAAAGTAAGGTAAAAACTTTAACGAGTAAAGTTTAAGTTAAACGGGACTACTGACAGAACCTTTCTTTTCTCCTGACCTCAGCGATGCAGCGCCTTCACGCGGGGGTTTCCCCCATGAGCGACTGCATCAAGACAGGGAAAAGATGAGGGGTTACACCCTCCATATTAACAAATTTAACAGATTCCCGTAAATCCCTGTCTTTTTGTTTACATGTCTTACGGATGCGTTTCGGGAAAAGTTTAGCAAGTCGGGGTAGTTGATCAGAAAATTTTTTACCCTATTGACCCACTGATACCACGTTGCTTTCTTGCCATGGTACTTCCTTTGATTGATAGGGGAGATAGGGAGGATGGGAAAGATGGGAAAATGAGGAGAATTGGACAGGAGAATGGGCAACAGGAAGACTATTTCTTTTTTCGCTTTGCCAACAGTGGCAAGGCAGACAGTATACCTAGGAAACTGAGTGCTAGGAAAAATGGTAAGCGATCGCCTCCTTGCAAAGCTGCCCCCCCAGTGACTCCCAGCCAAGTATAAGCGAGGGTACCAGGAATAATCCCAAAGAAAGTGCCAAGGGTATACTCTCCCGAGCTAATCGGGGTTAGACCAAACAAGAAATTCACTACATTAAACGGAGAAATGGGGGCAAAGCGTACTGCTAAGACAAACATCAGGGGTGTCTGCATCACTGCTTGATTGAAGCTGACCAATGCTTTATGATGCCTGAACTTGTATTCAACCCAATCTCGCAATAGGTAACGCGCTACCCAAAATGCTCCCAATGCGCCTAAGGTTGCTCCGATCACAGACCAGAAGGTACCCCAAACTAAACCAAACACTGTACCACCAGCGATAGTCAGTACTGTGCCAGGAATTCCTAAAACCGTTGCCAGAGCATAAACCAGGATAAATAAACAGATTGCCCAATGGCCTAATCCTTGCAACTGTTGCACTAGGAACCTCTGGTTAAATAAGGCTCTGACAGGAGTCGAGTAACACAATAGGACCAAAATAAATAGCGCGATCGCTAACCAAAGGCTTCGTCTTTTGAGTAATCTGTTCAATCTCATCAATCTTCTACCTTAATCACCTTAAATTCTTAGGACTTAGGGTCAGGACTTAGGCAAAACTCGACTTTTATTCGCTTTTATATTCGCCCTGATGGTCTAGGGTCTGTTATTAACACACCCGACAAATAGAGTTATTGCCTAAGTCTTGATTGTTTCCAAAGTAGGGGAGTGGTAGATAGCACCGCTAATACAACTAGTGCTCCGATCAGTTGCCAGGGGGGACTACCGCTGATAGCTTCCAGACCACTGCGACCTAACCAAGCATAGGCAAAGGTAGCCGGGATAATTCCCACTGCGGTGGCTATCACATAAGTGGGTAGAGGAATTGGTGTTAAGCCAAACAAATAGTTAACCGCATTGAATGGAAAAATTGGTGCCAGGCGAATGGAGAGCACAAACCAAAAACCATTTTTCTCAATTCCCTCACTGAGTTGCTCCAAACGAGAGTCCTGAAACTTATCTTTAACCCAATCACCAGCAACAAAGCGAGCAATCATAAACGCAGCCGTTGCTCCCAAAGTAGCACCAATCACAGTCCACAAAGTCCCGAGCATTAGTCCAAACAGAGCACCAGCCGAAAAGGTTAAAATCGCATCAGGAACAGCTAGTACTGTGGCAACAATATAAATCAAAATGTACCCCAGTGGTCCAAAAATACCCATGCTTTCCTGAAGCCATCTCAGATTTTCCAGCTTCAGCCAAGACCCAACCGGCGTAAATAGCAAAATTAAGGCAGCTGTCACTAGAACTATTGCCCCAATCCCTAACCTTAGTCCTAGCTGTATCTTGGACTGGGGCAGATTTTGAGATGTCGAGGATGAAACTTTCATGAGCTGGTTAAAAAGTAATTGGTGATTTTTAAATAGAGTTATTTTTCAATAGCATTAGTTTTATACTTAAAAACTAATTAGGAATCGAATTATATCACATCCTCTATCAATAGTTACTATATTTAGTAACATTAAAGCTATTATTAACGTCTCACTTTTATAAGTTTTAGAGAGGGTTAATCGTCATTTTTAACTGCTCATTCATTTCTAGATATTTTCAGGATACATGAATCTATTAAATCCTAGGTTAATGAGTTTTCACTGAGAATAGCCTTAATCAATAAGTAGCTAGTTTAGGAAATCAGGGAATCAGTGTAAATCATACAGATAGAACTTATGCAAAAGTGCAAAAGTCCCTGATAGCAAGTTGCTTTCTGGTGATGTTACTTGCTGAGCACAAGCTCATCCCCCTGATCCTCATAAGGGTAGGTTTTTTACTTTGACCTCAGGTGTGGGGTATTGGGTGTGGGGTGACCGGGTGTGGGGGTACAGACAAGCGATGCAGTGGCCTCACGGGGGTTTCCCCCACTCGCGCTTGGGATCAAGACAATGATGATTTTTAGCGATGCTAATGGTGCGACCCGTGGCGAATTTAATTCGACG
>NZ_JAAHHM010000101.1:0-25170 GCF_010692445.1 Moorena sp. SIO3E8
GGGTCAGGCATAGCACAAGTTGTGAAGAGTACAATAGGGTAAGCTGAGCATCGAGTAGGTAAGCAGTTCATCCTTCTATTTTACCATTATCAGCAGCTGCTCAAGTATTTCTGCCGCGCTGCACTAGTACTAGCAGCGAATACTCTAATCGTCGAGATGGTGTACCTCGCTACCGCCTTCCTTCATGGGGTCTCTTTTGCAACTGAAAGTTTAGCGGGAAATCTTTGGGGTGCTGGTATCAAAAAGCAGCTCGTTCCATTAATGCAAATGTCTGGAAGTATAAGCTTGAGCATAGGGCTGGGGTTTGCTTCGATACTGATTGTCTTGCCAGATCCTCTGTTTGGGTTGCTAACCAATCATGGGGAAGTAATTGAGGAAATACATCACTATCTCCTATGGCTACTACCAACTTTAGGAGCCTGGTCTCTCACTTTAATGCTACAAGGATATTTTCTAGGCTTAATCGATGGAGTGGTCATCCGCAATAGTATGGTAAGTGCGATTGTTATTGGATTTATCCCCGCAGCTACTGCTGCTTGGAAATTTCACAACAATCAAACGATCTGGTTAGCACTATTTTTATTCATGGTTGTACGAATGATTATATTGGGAATACAGATACCCAGCAGTCTTAGGGGAAATGAGGCTGAAGGGGTGACGAAATAGCCTGAAACGCTTTAAATGTAAAGTGTTCACCATTTTGTGGTCAAAAAAAGATAGGTCGATTATTTGCAACAAGACCTACCAATTGAAAATGTTACCTGCATTCTACCAAAACCACTTAAGGTGCGCTTTCCTTGTCTTGATGCAGTCGCTCATGGGGGGAACCCCCAAGACCGCGCTGCATCGCTAGGCGAATTAAATTCGCCACGGGTCGCACCTAAAAACTCAACTTAGTAAGTCAGAATACTTATTCCTTTTAATTCTGCTTAGTCTCGTACAGACAATTAAAAACGTAAATTTAGAAAAATTAGCAAATATTTTATCAATTCCCATAAAATTTGAAAGTCGTAGAAAAGCGATGCAGCGCGGTCTTGGGGAGGCAGTGCGGTCTTGGGGGTTCCCCCGGAGACGAAACCTGTTTATTGTGGAGCCTTTATAGTTAGCAGGTTATGCAGAAAAGGGTTAAATATTTGTTAATAGCGATGCAGCGCGGTCTTGGGGAGCCAGTGCGGTCTTGGGGAGGCAGCGCGGTCTTGGGGGTTTCCCCCATGAGCGACTGCCGTGGTCTCCCCCATGAGCAACTGGCGTGGTTTCCCCCACTCGCGCTTTGCATCAAGACAAGGCTCCACTATCTTACGGTAACTATCGCCTTTGGCGACGCTTGGCCGTAGGCCACGCCAAAGGCGAACGCGAACAAACCATGAGCAACTGCCGTGGTTCCCCCCACTCGCGCTTTGCATCAAGACAAGAATACAACGATTTTTATGATTGCCTAATCTAACGATTGAAAAAATTTGGTTTCCAATTGTAAAAATCTGGTTATCAACATACTTTACAACTGAACAATTAATTTATGTAGTGATAGATCGCACAAATTGGAGTCGCATAAATTTTATCATGATTAGTATAGTTTGGGATAAAAGCGATGCAGCGCGGTCTTGGGGAGGCAGTGCGGTCATGGGGGGAACCCCCATGACCGCACTGCCGTGGTTTCCCCCACTCGCGCTTTGCATCAAGACAACGCTTTGATATTGAAGAGATGTTCCGAGACTATAAGAGCGGTGGATATAATATGGTAGGCAAAAGTAAAGAGGGTTTTAAAATAATAATATCCCCCCTTGTTAAGGTTCCCCCCTTATTAAGGGGGGCTAGGGGGGATCTCTACTCCCTACTCCCTACTCCCTACTCCCTACTCCCTACTCCCTACTCCCTACTCCCTACTCCCTACTCCCTACTCCCTACTCCCTACACAGTCACCGAAGGTTTACTGCTGACATTTTCCACTAAATTGTCAGCAATCCCAGTCTCAGGAAATGCGCGCTTAATCACATAGGATTCTAACAGTGTGCGCAGCCAACTTGGACACCAGCGACGCCGACAGAACTCCAATAACTTTCTCTCGAAACTCCCCTCTTGAGTTGACCACTTAGCTGGGAGTTGACGATTCTCAATCACCCACTTCCAAATCGACCACATTGAAGGATCATCTTTAGCCAAATTCCACTTTTTGACTTGACGAGAGAACACATCTCGTACAGATTGTTCATTCCATTTAAATACATAAAATGGCACATCATCCTGGTCAAACCGAGTGATCTGTCGAGGATTGAGGAAAGTGATTCTAGAGTTTGGTTCCAAGAAAATTGTCTCCCCTAAATCCGTTGCCTGCATACATAAATCCGTATGACTCGCCAAGCTATCAAAGACTTCATCCAGTTCAATAGACTTGATCAGAGAATGACGAGCTAGGATACAATGAAACTCAATAGAATCTACTGGGGTACGATGTAAATCCTGCTCAACATCCCGTAATTTAGTAGCGTAGAGCAACTGCTTTTGCTCAAACCACTTTTTACCATGCTTTCTTTGGTGAAACTTGGTTTTAATCCCAGCAACATGTACCTCAATATCAGGAGACCCTGGTTGCCCTTGTAAAATTAGGGGAGCAACGATACCAGCTTGCTCTTGTTCAGCACAGTCAACCAAAAGTTTTAACCAACCAGGCTCTACAATCACATCATTATCAATAAAAACAATGTAATCCGCATCCTTAACAAACGGTAGAGCTATGTTACGAGCAACATTCGATCTCAAATAGCGTCCGCGATGGATCAAAGTCATGAATTCGTGTTTATCTGCCTGCTGTTGCAGATACTCATGCACAGAGGATGGAGCATTGCCATCTACATAGATTAGCTCAAAAGGATAAGAAGAATAATCAGCAATAATACTGTCTAGGGAAGGCTTTGTTAAACTAAACCGCTCCCTCTGAGTCACGATTAATGTTACCTTAGATAAACCCATAAGCTGATAGATTAACCACGTTATGATTTGCTTCAAGTCTATCAGTTACAAGCAAAAAAAGCCCACTACTTTAGTATTACTGAATCAAGCAATTCTGGATAAATATAGCCGTTGTTATACTAATTCTGACTCCCCATCACCCCATCTCCCCATCTCCCCATCTCCCCATCTCCCCATCTCCCCACACCTCCCACACTTCCCACACTTCCCTCTCTTTCCCGACTCCCTAAAACCTCTGACTCCCCATCTCCCCATCTCCCTATCTCCTTATCTCCCCATCTCCCCATCTCCCCATCTCCCCACACCTCCCACACTTCCCTCTCTTTCCCTACTTCCTACTCCCTACTCCACTAGTAACTTTATGGTTCTTTGCTGGGGTTTGATCCACAGGGGTATCTACCGCTGAATACCCCCTGCCACTATCCACAGGAACAGGGGGTTGTAGCTGCTTGATATCGTTGATAACTGCTCCCAACAGTACCTCGTTTTCATCTAACTCTTCGATCACCTGAGATAAAATACTGCCCTGGGTATAGCCTGGTCGAGTCACCAACACAATCCCATCAGTAAATGGTTGTAGTAATAGGGCATCATTACAACGAGACAGACTAGGCGAATCAACTACAACAAAATCAAAGCGACCACGAGCATCTTCCAGCAAATGCTTCATTTCACTCGATTCTAGGATCCCCGCAGCTTTGCGCAGGGGACCGAGACTAGGGAGAATCGAGAGATTTTCAAAATTTTGGGCTAAATGAATACATTCAGTCTTAGAGCCATAGAAGCGCAAAGGTTCCAGTGGCGCGTCCATCAGGTGAATCACGTCTTGAGATTGAGCTACAGAATGCGATCGCAAATCCCCTTCTACCAACAGAGTACGCATACCGGCTTGGGCAGATGCGATCGCTAAATTGTAAGCCACGATCGTCTTTCCTTCATTCGCTGCTGTACTAGTCACCAACACCACTTTTACCGCAGGTTCCTCCCGCAGACGAAGATTAGTGCGAAACCGTTCGTAGAACTCTAACTCCAAAGCCTCTGGTCGGGTTATTATAGCAACTTCACCCCGGTAGGACTTGAGACCGATTGTCGGTAAATCCCCCAGTAATGGCACACCATTGTCCCGAAGTATGGGCTTAACATCCTCTGGCGTGTATAAGGTATTATCCAGGGTTGATAGCAGCAGAATCACACCAGCACCTACGACAATACCGATTACACCACCTATTGCCAAGGTAACGATCGGATTACTTGCTGTCTGGGTCATTATTGCTTTCGGTTCTGCAATTCCAGCGATCGCAAGACTACTCTCAGTCTCCGCCTCTGCTATTTTGCTATCTGCTAATGCTACCTGCAACTTATTGTAAAATTCCTGCTTAAAAGCAACTTGCTGAGCCAGTCGCCCTCGCTCCAGCTGCTTATTGGGCAGCTGCTGATATTGCTGTCTTAGTTCCTGTTCCGTTCTTTGGGTAGCTGCCAACTGCCGTTGAAGTGATTCCCGCTGGGTTTGCAGAGCTACCAACTGATTAGCCAGTGCCTGCCGTGCCGGGTCCAGGGTACTGTCTTGGCGGATTTGACTGGGCAATGGAGAGGTAAACCCATTACCACCGAGAACTTCAGCAGCACGATTCTGAAGTAAAGTCTCGTAAGTCTGTTGCTGTTTGCGCAACTCAATCATAGTTGGATGTTGCGGACGCAACTGCCCCTTTAGCAGTTCCATCTGTGTCTCAGTATCCAGAATCTGAGCTCTCAGACTAGCAATGATCGGGTCAGCACTAAGGGCAGAAGACGTATAGGCTTGGTCAGGGGTCAAACCTAGCCGTTCGATTAGGCTAGAATACTGAGCTTCAACCCCCTCTAGCTGTATCTCAAGACTACGTTGTTGTTGTTGGCTACCAGTAATCCCACCCACTAACGTCCCATCTTGAGCAGCAAATAAAGCTGGTCCTTGTACACGGTCATACTGTTCCAGTTTTTGTTCCGCTTCCCTTAGTTCCTGCTCCGCCTTAGGCAAACGTTCTTCTATTACTTCAATAATCCGTCTTAGTTGTGCTGTGTTGATAAAACGGCTCTGCTCCACCATTCTCTCCATCAGCATTTGGACGATGGTTGCAGAAATTTCCTTATTCTTATCCCTATAGATTACCGAAATAAACTGTGGTCCTTCTGCTTTTGGCAATTTCACCACTGTATTTTTAACAATGTCTTTGGAGCTGACTTGCATCCCAGCTGCTACTTCCTTAACCACATTGTCTGCCAGCAGCGTTTCCGGTGTCGCCCTTTGTTTACCTTGTTCTGAAATCTGTATCCCTGTCTGGGAAAATACCTTCACAGGAGTGGTATATATCAAGCGACCTTCAGCTCGGTAAATCGGAGCTGGCGTTGGCTGTATAGCCACAATCCCGGATATGCCGGTAATCAGGAAAAACGTGGCAAAGCCAATTAACTTATGCTGATTGAGAGCAATCAGGTAACGTGTGACAAAAGGGGGAGTCATAAGTAATTTTCGCTATTGTTAAGGCAGCAGTAAGCTTACCCCCGGCTGAAGCACGGGGGCTTTCGCCCAGACTTCAGAACGTTGGTTTTCAGTAGCCCTAGCATACTTGACGCGCCTAGACTCCAAATTAATCGAATCCAAGGGTCAACCGCCGAACCTCCAGGCTGGCTTACTCTACGAATGGGAGGGATTGCTCGCATTCGTAGCTTCTACAACCGAGTCAATTCTCGGACAGCCCCAATACTTCGTTTTGCGCATCACTCGCCGACACTGACTTACTGGCCTAGCCGTTACTCTGAAGTTAAGAGTGCCTTTGCCTATTTCAGTCTTCTTTAATTATAGTTGACGGCTAAAAGCGCGCTATTACGCTTCCTCCCCGCTTTAAAAAGACGGGGATTCCGCGTTTTTTGATTTTTGTGATCGAAAAATCCTGTAGCCTATTTCTATTTTTACCGCTTAGTCAACAGGGACTCGGAGCACCAGTTACAAACCGAGACAGGTACTGGAGTTTTCTGTCCATTCATTAAGGTATCCGGAGATTTTTGTGCTGTCGATGGAAAAGCTAACCCCCTAGGGCAGAGCTTCCATCGATTTCTGCTCCCGTCATACCCCAACCTTATCAAAACAGTTCTGGTATTTCCTCAAAAAACCTCCGGAATCCCAGAAAATCGTTGAAGGGTCGAGTCACTACACTCAGAGCGGCAGAAATCTTAGCAATAAGACTTCGACCAACCACGATCACATCTTCATCTTGAAGTGGTACGTTTTGGGAAACATCACCCTTTAGTAGCTTTTCCCCGTCTAGTTTTTGAGTCACCGCTTTGCCCTGTTCTGGATCAAAACGAATTAAGGCAATGCTATCCAAATCAGCATCATCTGGGTTAGGAGAAATTGCTGTTAAGGCATCAATAAACGTACTACCATTAGCTAATGTCAAGTTACCAATTGTGCCATTAGGATAGCTCAACACTCGAACGCTGATTTGTTGTTGAGCTAGATTAGAACGAGCTACCAGCTGCCTATCATAATCGGTAGTATTACCCACCTCCAACTTTCGCACAATAATAGCATCCCCATCCCGGAGGTTCAATTCCGATGGAGTTGTCCCATTTTGCAGCGGTGTCAGCAAGTCAATTTCTCGCTCAATGATGGAATTATTCACCACCGACTTACGACGAATCAAAATAGTCCGCAAATCAGCAATCGTAGTTGTACCACCCGCAACACTAAGAGCTTGATTCGGTTGAGTTCCTGGTGGCAGGGGGTAATAGCCTGGTCGAAACACCTCACCACTCACCGTAATCTGAACCTGTGGTGTACTCAGTAGGCTCACAACTACTTCAGGATCAATCACAAATTCATTTAAGACATTTTGAATTAAATCTTGAGCCGCCTCTAGAGTAAGTCCCACCACTCGCAGCTTACCGAACAGCGGTACCACAATATTTCCGTCAGAATCAATAGCACTTTGAAAAGCCAGATTCGGAAAATTTGTCACACTCACTGCGATTACATCTTCTCGCCCTAGGTAGTGGCGATTAAATTCATCAGATGGACTCACCTCTGACAGAGTCTCTGGGTAGCCCAAAGGAGGTAACATTTCCTCCAACTGTTCCAATCGATTCTCCTCTGAGACCGGTTCAGGGTTGCTCAACGGTGGTGGCGGTGGCAACGTTTCCGTTACCTCTATGGTTTCAGGGGTAGTCTCAGGGGTAATCTCAGGGGTAGTCTCAGGGGTAGTCTCAGGGGTTTCCAGTTCAGTCCTTTCCCGTTCCCCTGATTCAACAGTTTCCCTTGTTTCCCGTTCCATGGAACTAAACGTAGGCAACTGAGCGCGATCGCTAATCCCATCCCCAATATTGTGTACCGATGTCGGTAAATTTCCAACAAGCTTAGCCAAACCAGGGCTGACCCAGACTCCAGAACTAACCAGCCAGAATAAGACGGTACCCCCAAACAAAGATAAATTCAGAACTTGGTTGCCAAACTTTTGGGTGTCAGTTGTCATTTTCCAATGGTCACGTATCATCTCAAGCCTGAAATCTCAAGTCTGAAGTGGCAAGTAGAAAGTCTGAAGTGGCAAGTCTGAAGTGGCAAGTCTGACGTTTAACTTCTACTTGTGGATAAACGTTTTAGTCAACCCTAAGTGTTCCAGCAATACACCCATTTCATCCTTGAGCCTTGATCCCTCATCCTTGAGCCTTCATCTTTTATCCTTGATCCTTCATCCTTGAGCCTTCATCTTTTATCCTTGATCCTTCATACTTTTAATACTACTAGCTTCCTCCGCAAAAGGATCGCTCATCAAAGCAGTCTGAACCATTTTACTGAGAGATTCAGCTATTGGCCTAGAATTTTCAAGATCACCCAAAGGTTCTATGGGAATTTGGATATTCACCGCAACCCAAGGAACCCGCTTGCGGTGTAACTGAGCCAGTTGATCAGCCCAGAACCAACGGCTAGGAGCAGGATTACCACCCTCTGGCCAGGCATACCATTGTACTATCGCAAAGGTTTGCCGCTGATTCCAGGCACGAAAGAAACGGGCGTTAACAACACTTTTGGGGTGGCTTTTGGGCTGGCTTGTGATGGTCGGATTCGCCTGGGTGTTCCCCTCAACATCAGATCCGTTGACCACAAACTTGATTTGACTATAAGAATCCGTCTTCCATTGTCCCAATCGTTGTCTCATAAATCCGCTAATATCTTCCCATTCTACCTGTGGCTGGGATTTAGGACCATTTTGGGGAAGCAAAAATAACCACACTGGTTTTTGCTGATCCTGCTCTATGAACTGCAAAGACCATTTATGGCCGCCAATCCTGATGGTTTGTTGCTCAACAGTTTGCCAGTCAGATAGTTCTATTCCCGTCTTGCGGATAACTTTTATCTGTTGGAGGTTAGTCACTGGTGGCAGTTTTGCCCAAGGCCAGTTTCCTGTCAAGTAACCTGGTACTGCTCCGATTATTACCAAGACTAACAGCAACACCAGTAAGACTCCCCTGGAGATTTGCCAGGGCTGGATTAACTTCATTAAACTTACTGATTTCATCATTCTATAGTCTTTATCAGAATTATGAGGTACACAGATTTTTTTTCCTATTCCCTGTTTCCTATTCCCTGTTCCCTAAAATACCCAAATTGTGTACCTCACCCAATAATTAAAAACTATAACCTTTAATCTTGATGGTTAGCCAAGGGAGTCAAGTTGGCTGTCTGAGGGGAAGTATTTTTCAATCAACTTCATTAATAGAACCAACATCACTAACATCATCGCTGAATAGAGGTCACCGCCCCAGCTTTCATGGAGCCAATGAAATGCCTGATCTTGACCACTGCCATGGAAAAAGGTAAGCACACTATTGCGGACAATATTAGCACTAACACTTATCACCACTGCACCGGATAACAGCCAAATAGTCTTTAGGCGTGACTCAATAGCACCGCTCCAGTAAAGCAACATCAAACTCACATACAGGCAAGTAAATAACATCTTAAGACCAGCACAGTGGGGCGCTACCTCCACAATTCGGTCACTTACGAACAAGTTAATCCCTTCCAGTCTGACATTCATCCCAAACTGAGTCAGAATAAAGGCAGCCATCCCAGCAATAAAACGTTGTAGGGGCAAGATATAAGGTTCAATCAAATAGGGAACTGCTGTTGGAGTTGCCAAAGCCACTAGCAGCAGGGGAAAACTTTGCAGCTTAAAGCCACCAATCCCTTTTAACCATAGGCTCATACCAGCTAAAACTATGGGAAACGATAAATTTACCAGTTCTGATTGACCGCTAAGATAGCTTACTCCTCCAATTATCAGTAAGACTACACCAAAGGGATGCGCTGTATCAGTCAGCTTATGCCACCGTCGTCGGTTTGTCCAGACAATATGGGCAGCAAACGGTAGCCCAATCAAACCATGGCTAAAGTATTCATGGGTAATGCTGATACTTTTGTTGAGCCAGCCATTATACCAATGCATCAGCACAGGACCATAAATAATGACTAGTAAAGCGATGATACAACCGTCCAGTAGATAGCGATCAATGGCAATAGGAATTTTGCGTCCAATTTGCATAGTTTAATTACTAATAACTAATGGCTGAAGCACCTCGAATAAGTTAGCTAACCCATCAACTACCTGCTCAATCTGCTCCTTGCTCAAGTTGGGATAAATTGGTAGAGATAAAATCTCATTGCACAGAGTTTCGGTATGGGGAAAGTCACCGGCTTGATATCCCAAGTACTTGTAAGCTGGCTGGAGATGGCAAGGGATCGGATAATGAATACCGGTTTGAATTCCCACTGAGGCAAGAGCATCTTGGATGCTCTGTCGGTTAAAGGGACATTGTTGACCTACCCGAATCACGTAAAGGTGGTAGACATGACCTGGCCCGCTGTGGTTTTCTATGGGCACAATCCCCTGACCTTCCAAAGCCCTGAGTAGATTGTCGTACTGCGCAGCTGCCCAGTAGCGTGACTGGTTCCACTCAGTCAAATAAGGCAGTTTGACATTGAGGATAGCAGCTTGTAACGTATCTAAACGGCTATTTTTGCCGATGTCGGTATGAAAATATTTGCGAGGTGCTCCGTAATTGCGAAGCGATCGCACTTTTTCTGCCACCGTAGCATCATTAGTGATTACCATGCCACCGTTACCAAAGGCACCCAAGTTTTTACTCGGGTAGAAACTAAATGCTGCCGCCTTGCCCACAGAACCAGCATAATAATCCTCTCGCTTTGCTAAGTGAGCTTGTGCTGCATCTTCAAAAATTAGTAAGTTGTGGGCATCAGCAAATGCCATTAACTCACTCGGAGATACCATCTGACCGTAAAGGTGCACAGGGACAATTGCCTTGGTTTTAGCTGTAATTGCTTGTTTGGCACTATCGAGATCAATTAGGGCAGTACGAGGGTTGCAATCCACCAAAATTGGCGTAGCACCAGCAGCTATGATGCCCATCACTGTAGCGATAAAGGTGTTAGCAGGACAAATCACTTCATCCCCAGCACTAATGCCAGAGGCTTGTAATCCAAGTGCGATCGCATCGGTCCCAGATCCCACTCCGATACCGTATTCGACACCACAAGCAGCCGCAAATGCTGTCTCAAAATTGATCAAGGCTTTACCGAGAACAAAATCTCCCTGCTGCACTACAGCTTGAATTGCCTGCTCTAGCTCGGTTTGAATAGGTCCGTGTTGTTGAGCTAGTGAAACGAAGGGAACTTTGACCGGAACTTGGTAACTCATCTATTTTGTATAGGAATTGATAGTACACTGTATGGGTATTAACAGCACAGATTCACATCATTATTCTCTTCTTGAATGTATGTTGAATCTACATGAGTTAACACGCTATAACTGTCAAGATTTGGTAAAGTTTGAGCCACTGGTAGGAGTGAGTTATTGGGGCTTTGACCATAGCAGAAGCTCACTGACTTTCGGAAAATTGTATATAAATAAAGCGATCAGCTAATTAGGTGTAAACTTAGCCGTTTTGGTGGTTTGTCCGCCATTGTCCCATCCCCGGTTTACCCATTCCTACCGTTCTTGATTACAATTACAGCGTTCCCAAAACCACCGTGCCATGACACATCATTACCAAAAACCATCAAACATCTTACCCAAAAGTGGGCTTTTCCTTTACTTTAGGAGGAATTGGGTAATAGTTTAGGGTTCTGAATTCCTCTGGTTTACCAAACTTAGTCATGAAGGAGTGCTGAGTACAGAGTGTGGTGAATATCTCCTGCTGACCAATCCGGTAAATGCTTCGCGCTTATTGGTGGGACTAAGCACTATGCTGTTGCGATCGCTTATTTTTGTAAGCCTTACTAGATCTTATCTCCCCTTTTCTTTACCATTTCTTCACAAATTTCTTCACAAAGTCTTTACTGATTTTTTAGTTTGGGCTAACCATTTAAGTCAAGATAGTTAGGAGAGCCCTTTCCTTGATAGCCTGATTCCAAATCCAGGTTTATAACCCCCTGTCAGCCATGCAAAGCGCGATTTAGTTTGAGCTAACCAGTTAAGTCAAGATAGTTAGGAGAGCCCTTTCCTTGATAGCCTGATTCCAAATCCAGGTTTATAACCCCCTGTCAGCCATGCAAAGCGCGAGTGGGGGTTTCCAGGCCAGTTGCTCATGGGGGGAACCCCCATGACCCCATTGGCTCCCCAAGACCAAGCTGCATCGCTTTGCTGAAGTTTGGAGGTAATTCGCCCACACTGTTAATTTGCAAACACCGTTAGAGCAGGTCAGAAGCCTTAAAATAAGTCTCCCTCATTTTTTCCTCAACAGCTTATAAAGTCTATAGCTTATTAATCCAGTAATATTTACCAAAACTAGCTCCTAGCTAGGTAAGGATTTCAGATTTCCCCATAGAGTGTTATAATAAGTCTATAGTTTCACATTTGATTCACACAATCTTTAAAATTAGATAATTGAAAATTAATAGCTGTTTTTGATAAGCTTTCCCGTAGTTACTTTATAAAAACAGGTAGTGGGGCATGGTCACATAGTTCGAATCAATCGTTTGCTATAGTCCTATAGGGTTTCCATTTGCTTTGTAAACAAAGCACCCTTTTGAACTCATATTTTCAGCTAGTTTTGCGTTCACAACTCATTTATAGTTATCTATCAAATAGATCCCATTATAAGATAGCTATGCATCGCTAGAGAAACATCAATACTTAAAAAAGTATCTAAAATTATAGCAGGAGTGCCATTTATGAATTTATTTCCATCGGTTATGTATCTGCCTACGAATCTAGTGGTCAGTGCAGTTAATCCCTTAAAGTATCCAGAGAGGAATTTATTAAACTAGGCTCTCCCGGCTTTGCGGTGATAAGGCAAGCTTATATCACGTAATTCCGCCAGTTCCACCCACGTTGATTGTCGATTTTGTGCCTTTTGATACCTTTGAAACCATAGATCCGGGAGAGCCTTAAACTATTGGCTATTGGCTTAATTTTTTTTGAGTTAGTGTAAATCATTATCGTTATGGAATGGTGTTTTTGCCAGAGTTATCACCAATAATAAACAAAGTAGCATACCAAGTATTTATATTATAAACTTGACGATAGTTAAGATGAGTTACTTAGTCCAACCAGTAAGTCTGATCGTTTTGATACCTAGATCAAAAGAACCAATAACTTGGAATAATCAGGAGGATTTATCCTAAGGGTGATGACTAATTATTGCCTCCTGCTTCAGAGGGTGAGAGTAATTTGGGTTTTCTGTCTCTATTTTTCTAAAAAATAGCGCCTAAGCACGTCTGTCTAACTTACTGCTCTATTGAGATGAATAGCTTTTGGTATATTCGGTGTTGGTTCATTGCATAAGCATCAACAGACAAAGCCGATTGACTATCTAGTGAGCAAGGCTATAACGTCGAAAGTTAAACCAAACCCTTTGAATTAGTAAAGTTAAAATTTTTCTCTTAAAGGTGAAAATTCAAACACTAAAGTATCTAGGATAATTAGACACCAGTTGCTAAGTAACTGATAGATATAACTAACTAGATATAGGTGTTTCGTGTAGGAATTGTAAAAAGCGATGCATCGCTTGTCCACCTGTCAAAGGTTAACTTGACAGACTACTCGCTCTACCAATAACATTCATGCGCATATTAATCTACTCCTATAATTATCATCCTGAACCGATAGGCATTGCCCCATTAATGACGGAACTGGCAGAAGGTTTGGTCAAGGCAGGACATGAAGTACGAGTCCTCACTAGTATGCCCAACTATCCCCAGCGCTCTATCTATGATAAATATCAAGGCAAGTACTATCTGACTGAAGAAAGAAAGGGAGTAATAATTCAACGCTCCTATGTCTGGATTCGACCAAAGCCTGGTGTAGTGACACGGATACTACTAGATGGTAGCTTCGTCGTGACCAGTTTGATTCAGGCTTTCCGGGGCTGGCGACCTGATGTGATTCTACTGACAGTACCGTCGCTGCCGGTTAGTGTGCCAGCTGCTTTACTTGGTTGGTTGTACAACTGCCCAGTATTACTGAATTTACAGGATATTTTGCCAGAAGCTGCTGTACAGGTTGGTCTAATTAGAAACAAACTAGCTATCCGTATCTTTGAAGCTTTAGAGAAGTTTGCCTACCACAGTGCTCATACAATCACTGTTATTTCTGAGGGATTCGTTGACAATTTAGTAAGTAAAGGAGTACCATTAGACAAAATTACCTGTATCCCCAACTGGGCGAATGTTAATTTTATCCGTCCCTTACCCAAAGAAGGCAATTCCTTTCGCACTGCTTACCATCTTGATGGCAAATTTGTAGTACTCTATTCCGGTAATATTGCCTTGACTCAGGGACTCGAAACAGTAGTGAAGGCGGCTAATCTGGTCAGGCATATTCCAGAAATTGTCTTCGTCATTGTTGGAGAATCTAAGGCTCTACAGCAGCTACAGCAAGACTGTCAGACTTGCAATGCTAGTAATATCAAGCTTTTACCTTTCCAACCCCGAGAGAAGTTACCAGAAATGTTGGCAGCAGCAGATATAGGTTTAGTTGTGCAAAAGCGTAACGTTGTTTCCTTTAATATGCCCTCAAAAATTCAAGTGCTATTGGCTTGCGGACGACCGATCATTGCTTCTGTGCCTTTGAATGGAACTGCAGCGCGAGTTGTTCGACAAAGTGGTGGTGGTGTAGTGGTACCACCACAACAGTCCCAGGCTTTAGCATCTGCAATTGTCGAATTGTATGAAAATCCTGAGCAGGGGGTATCTCTAGGTCAACAAGGTAGAAAATTTGCTCTGAAGCACTTCGCCTATCAAAACGCTCTCAACTCCTATGAAGCACTATTAACTCAAATTACTAAGAAACCTAACCATAATTCACTGATTGAATTACAGCAGTTTTCAGATTGATAACCTAGGTCAGAGCAGATACACCAAATCAGATCCTGTCCCGTGGTACGTGGTAATTTTCACCGATACTACCGGACTGGATATCATAACCCAATTTAGAACTTCCATATATTTAGATGTTTTCCCCTTTGCCTTTTACACCCAAGCCTTTTGACTTATTTCGTGCTGCGTCCAAGAGTAAACGTTGCTCAGCACGGGTAATTGCCTGGTAAGTCGCTTCCACATCTTTAACATCAACAGAAATCGAAGTAATTCCCCACTGCACCAACAGATCAATCAATTCCGGATCCTGAACCGTAGCTTGACCACAAATTGAGCAAGGAATACCAGCTTCTTTTGCCATTTCGATTAATTGCTGAATTGCTTGTTTGACCACTGGATGGCACCCTGCCATCAGTGTTTCCAACTGCCTCTGTTCCCGATCAGCTCCTAGTAAAAGTTGCGTCAAATCATTAGTACCAATAGAAATTCCTTGAACACCTGCCTTAACATAGTCTGGTAGCAGAAACAACACAGATGGCACTTCTGCCATAATCCAAAGTTGAAAATCAGGATTATCAGTAAGTCCTACCTGTTCTACCCGACGGCGGCAAAAGGTAAACTCTTCCACAGTACGTACAAAGGGCAAAATCAGCCGTAAATTCCTGCAGCCGTAAGCATAAACCTCCTGTAAAGCTGCCAGTTCCAAATCAAAGCTAGCTGGGTCACTCAGATAGCGACGAGTGCCACGTAGACCAAGCATCGGGTTAACTTCTGCTTCCGTTACCAGGTGATCCCCACTCAGGGATGGAAATTCATGGGAGCGCCAATCCGTGGAGCGATAAAATACAGGACGTGGTGCCAAGGTAACCGTAAATTGAACAATTAACTGAGCCAAGCGTTCTACCAACTCACGCTCATGGCCCTGTCTGTGCCACTGACTGGGGTGCAGATTATTCAAAATCTCCAACATCATCACTTCTGAACGCAATAACCCCACTCCATCCACTGGCAAACCCACAATTTTTTCTAGGGAGTCCGGCTGGCTAAGATTAACCAATAATTGAGTAGCAATGGGGAAAGTATTTTGAAAGTTAGAAGGTTGAAAATTGACTTTTGCTTCCCTTTTTCTGAATCCTGAGCCATGCAACTTTTCAACCGGAAACCCTTGCTTAGTTCCTAGTCGATAAACTTCTCCCTGTCCCCCATCCACAAGTAGAGACTCCCCAGTTTCTATGATTTGGGTAATACCAGCCGCACCCACAACACAGGGAATACCAAGTTCTCTAGCAATAATCCCAGCATGACTAGTTATCCCTCCTTGTTCAGTAATAATAGCGGCTACGTGCTTGAGCCCAGGTAGCCAGTCAGGAGAAACACTTTGGGCAACCAAAATTCTACCAGATACAATTGCTGAGACGTTTTTGCCCTCACCCGATATCACATGAGCAGTGGCTGTAACTCTTCCTGGTGCTGCGGGTAATCCTCTCACAAGCATAGGCGTGATGGATGGGTTGACAGTGTGTTCACTAAAGTTGCTCCCAATGGAGTCCGATGAGGCTTCAAGCACATTGGGTCGGCTACCCACTTGTACAGACGTAAACAGCTTGCCGTAGGAAGTAGTAGAACCAACAGAGTAAGCTAGTTTGGAAGCATGATGTGACGGTTCAACCCTCAACTGGCTAGCATCCCACTTTTGCCCAGTTTGAGGACTAAATTTCGTAATTTGTAACTCTGGTTCTGAGTTTTCTGAGGTTTGCCATAGTGTCCACTCTAGAGAAAAGGTAGGACTAATATCAGCCACTAGACGCTGGCTGATAGTAATTAGCTCTTGGAGGTATTTGTCCTTTAGGGTGTACTGTTTTTGTTGCTCCTCACTGAGTAGATGGGCTTGCACACTGTTCTCAGTTAGTGATAATGAGTCTGGTTCCAGATACAACCCATAGGCACGGGTTTTACGACCCAGTCGTGAGGCTAGCACAATACCAGTTTCGATCTCAATTTGGTAATAGTCTGGCACTACTTCCCCCTTCCCCAATGCAGTACCTAACCCCCAAGTCGCTTGGATGTAACCCTCAGTTTGGTTAATCTGGAGTGTACCAGAAGCGATCGCATCCCACATTGGTTGTATCAAGACTGCCAAATTGAGCTGCTGGAGACCAATACTATGCCGTTGCCAGTAAAATAGGCTTCTGGCGCGAAATAGTTCTGCCCAAACCTGTTTTAAAGACACTTCCATTGCTAGTGGTTGCCTAGGGCAAATATAGGATCCCAAAATTTTATCTGGTAAGGTTGAAAAAATCTGGGGTTGATCTAATCTTGCCACTCCAGTTTCCCCAGTGTCCTCCTCAATTCCCGACCCTGGTGATGTCATGGATAAGGAAGGGTGAAAAATTGCTGCTGGGGCGAGTGTAGTTTCTGATATTTCCGATAGGGTTGATGCCAACACCGAAGCTAAAGTCGCCCCTTGAATTTTGTGACGAATTTGCTGAGCCACTTGCTGTAGCTGGCGAGGATTGTCCACATCTACGTAAAGATAAGAAGAAGGTAAATCAGCTAACAGGGGTTCAGACTTACCTAAAATTGCGATAAATTCCCACAATGCCTTTGCACTCACCACAAAGCCAGGTACAACCGGATAATCCCGTTGCAACAGCTGACTTAAGTTAAAGGCTTCATTGCCCACAAAGGGATACTCTGAAGCTTGAATCAGATCAAGAGAATAAAGATTATCCACAAATCGCCGCCTAATCCTGTTATTGCTCCGGGATTTTGGCATCATATCTCGAAGGCATAATATCTCTTACCATTAATCACGTCCTATTCACATAAATCGTTAATTAAAAATTGAGTCTCAACCAAGAATGATAAGTAGTCAACTGCACATGATATTATTAATCCTTGCTGTGCTTTGCATCACGCTCTTAGAGGCAGAAAACGGTAGAAATACTGAGGGATTCTCATTGTTAGTCTTGGCATCTTGAGAAATATCATGCCAAATAAATCCCCCAAATTATGTTACAGGGAATTGAGACCCTTAAAAAGGGTCTATTAAGTCTGTTTCTGAAATCGAACTGTCCCCTATGTGAGCGCCCTGCCACTGATGAATTGTGTGATTATTGCGAGCAGCAGTTACTCCGCTGCCAACTTGACAAAAATCAATTTTTATGTAATCAAAATCTCCCACTGTTTGTCTGGGGCAATTACGGTGGTCCATTAAAACGAGTACTCGCTGCCCTGAAATATGAAAACCAACCCCAGCTAGCACATCCCTTGGGCCATTGGCTGGGTAAAGCTTGGTTAAAATCCTCTGCCACCCGTAGCCAAAACCAAAAATTAATAGTAGTTCCCATTCCCATGCACCCTACAAAACAGCAACAAAGAGGTTACAACCAGGCAGAGCTGATTGCCCGAAGTTTTTGTGAATTAACTGGTTACAAACAAGCACCACTGGGTTTAGAAAGAGTCCGGGCAACTCAACCTCAGTTTGGTTTATCTGTCCAAGAGCGAGCGCAAAACCTAGCAGATGCCTTTATTATTGGTAAACACTTTCTCAGACATCATAGCACCTCACCCGTACTAATCCTAGATGATATCTACACCAGCGGAGCTACAGTCAACTCAGCCACCAAAACTCTAACAAACCATGGAATCAGCGTATATGGGTCAGTAGCGATCGCAACATCTAGACCATCGGTAAAGTAATGAAAAAACGTGGGTCAGTTGATGATGGGATGATGGGGTGATGGGGTGATGGGGTGATGGGGTGATGGGGTAATGGGGTGATAGGGTGATGAAAATCTATAGATTTTCCGTCAAATTTCATTACTGAAGCAATGTTCTAGAAACAATAAAGCCTGTCAGTACCAAAGTTCTCAATCACAGAGTCTTACTGACCACTCAGTACTAACTGGTCAGTATTGACTGGTTTGAAATGCTTCACAATTTGCTGGGGATTCCCAATAACTACCACGCCGGGAGGGACAGACTGACGAACCACGCTGCCTAAACCTACTACACTATTTTCCCCAATGTGTACCCCTTTCATCACCGTAGCTCTAGCTCCTTTCTCGACAGTAGAGCACGCCGATTTGTAGCCATCCAACTAGGCCAACGGGGAATGTTTTGGATAATAGTAGGCTTTTGGGGATAAGAGGCATCGTAGCAGGCTGGAATTTTTGCCTCGTCCCAGCTTTTCGTAGCTCGGTTAGTCCAACGTTCCCATAGATCGATATGGTGAATAGGAATTAACCTGATATCCAGTTCCCCCAGGTGCTTCTGGAAAACCGAGTCTGATGCCTTTTCCAGAGTATTGACATACTCCCACCATCAAATCAAAGATTATGATGGGGGATTCTCACTCTTCGACTTCGCGAGTAGTGATTCTTGGTTCAACGAGACAACTTATTGAATCAAGTTTCCCTTCATCAACAGAGGCCGAACTCACGCCTGCGCGTTACCGGTTTCCCGGCAGTTCCCCAATGCCCTTGGGTACTGTTATACTCAACACCTAAAATACTCATGCCCTTCTTGAGAATGTTCAACGCTGCGTTAGTATCACGACAGATTTCTGTGTGGCAACGTGGACATTTATGAGTTCTGGTGCTGAGTGTTTTCTTGACTCGATCACCACAATTAGAGCAATTTTGGGATGTATAATTAGGTGGGACTGCCACAACTGTCTTATCCCAAACTTGCCCATAGTAGTTAAGCCATTCGGTGAATTGATACCAACTCGCATCATTAATAGACTTAGCCAAATGATGATTCTTGATCATGTTGCTGATTTTGAGGTCTTCATAGACAACCACATCGTTAGAGTGGACTACGCACCGAGCTAATTTTACTGCCCAGTCTTTACGCTGTCTTTGAACCTTGCCTCCTAGCGTCGGCAGGCTAGCGCCAACAGATGGCACTTCCCCAGTCTAATCCTGGCTTTGTGGTAGTTGTTTGATTGAGGTCTTTGACCTTTAACAAACTTTCGCTGATTACGGCGTTGTAGTTTTTTAATTCGTTTCTCAGCCCGTCTTAAATACTGAGGATAGATAGCTGCATTATCCTTTTGGTCTTTGTAGAAATACTTAAGACCTAAATCGATGCCGATTACTTCCCCAGTATAATTACCTACTTCTTTTCGGTTGGCATCAAAACAGAATTGAGCATAATAGCCGTCTGCCCGTCTAACAACTCGTACCCGATTGATTTTTAGCCTAAACAAGTCTTCCCGGGTTTCTGAATTACAGAACAGAAAGAACTTACCCGCCTTGAACCCGTCAGTGAAGTTGATGGTCATGCACTCAGGTGAAAGTTTCCACCCCGTGGTTTTATACTCAACTGAGCGAGAATGTTTTTTGAACTGAGGATAACCTTTATTTTTAGCACCCTCTCTACAGCGACGATAAAAGTTAGAGATGGAATTCCAAGCCCTTTCTGCTGATGCAAGGGCGACCATTGAGTTCAAATTTTTAGCAAAAGGATATGCGCGTGCCAATTCTTTGCACAGCAGAGATAGACGAGCTTTGTCAACCTTTGGCTCATCTCGCCATAATCGAACGGCTTTATTCCTAATGAATTGAGCCGTTCTAATGGCTTCATCTAAGGCTTGGTATTGGGCTAGTGACCCGTTTAACAGTTTAGCTTCTCTAACTATCATGCATAGAATGTTACCATAAGCGATATCGGATAAACATGATTCCTGCATTATTTTTTTAGTGGTCGGAATTCATCTCACCGCCAAATCGGAGATTATGGCGGGAGCCTTCTTCCGACATTTAGGTAATTTCGTAGTCGTTGGAGCCAAAGGTGAAGGGTGTAGTTTGTGCGACTGGCTTTGCCCAATCCACCCTAACTTTAGTGTTAATTGACTTTCCGGACAACCACAAATTTTGTATTGGTGATGCTCTGACCGAATTAGTAGCGCTTTCCTCCTCAAAGAGTCTCGGTAAGAGGAATGCGATCGCAGCGCCAGATACTGCTAGCTGGAGTAATGTTCTACGTTTCATCGCTTATGACTTCACTAAAGTATCACTGGATCTGTACAAGTAGGGTTTGGACTTAGTTTCTACCCCATTCACCACCAAACCCAACAGTTGAGCATTGTGCTGAGCCAGTTGTTCCAAGCTGTCACTGACAAAGTCACGCTTACTAATCTCAGGTCGAACAACAAACAACAAATTACGGATGACAGCAGCCATCAGGGCAGTTTCACTGGTCATACTGACTGGAGCACTGTCAATCAAAACATAGTCATAGTCACCCGATTCCTCCGCAGTAGCTAGGCTCTGCTCAAATTTCCCCTGAGTCACCAGCTCCACAATTTTGCCTTTTTTGTGGGAGGTAGGCAGTAAGTCAAGACTCGGTTGAATCTTTACCGGCTGTCCGGGTTTGAGGGGGTCATGGTGATGACCCAAGCGCTGAGAAAGGGTGGCCTGTCGGAAATCTCCATCCACTACCAAGACCCGAAACCCTAAATCTACCAGAGCTCTCGCCAATCCTAGAGTGACAGTAGTTTTGCCTTCTGAGACCATCGCGCTAGTAATCAAGATGCGACGGTCCTCTCCAGAGCGTAAGCTAATCACCGATGCTAGTCGCTGAAACTCTACATCCGTTTCTGTACCCAGCTCTAATCCCATACCAGCGTGTCTCAGATGAGGGATATTGACCACCATCGGGAACTTGATTGCCTTTAGATCTTTCGGGCTCAGCAGTGGGTTGCGCCGTTCTAGCAGCAATACCAGCGCTATACTACCCACTGCCGATGCCAGAAAACCATTAGCTATGATTAACAACTTCTTTGGACCAGCAGGCTTCTCGTCAACAGTGGGAGGGTCAAGCACCTGTACATTGGGATAAGCACTAAAGGCATCAAGATTGACTTGCTCGATTTGAGCAACTAAACCGTTATAGACTCCAGCAGCCACATCGTACTGTCGCTTTAGTTCCAGCAGCCTAGACTGATGGACAGGAATCACCGTTAAAGTACTTTTCATCTGGTCAATCTGCTGCTGTAATTGCTCAGCCTGTTGTTGTTGACCACTAGCAGCACTTTCCGCCAGAATCAGTTGCTGGATTAACATTGCTCTTCCTTGAGCACTATCAGTAAGCGTCGGGTCTACTAACGTATCACCAGCTGCTAGAAAGATGTACTGCTGAATCTGCTGCTGCAACTGCTCACGTTGTAGCAGCAGATTTTGGATCTCGGGATGAGCATAGGTATAAGTAGTTTGAGCTTTGACCAAAGTTGCTTCCAGTTCAGTCAACTGCTGCCGCACAAACTGGTAATCCCGGTTTTCTGCTAGACCTAGAGACCGGATTGCTTGCTTAGGGGTAAGACCCAAACGAGTCGATAGGATTTGAAGCTGATGTTGACTAGCTTGAGCTTGAGCTTGAGCCTGAGCTTGGCTAATACTCAGATCAGTAATTGCCCTCACCAGTCCTTCAGTTTGGGCTTTGCTATTCACTAAACCAGAGGATTCCTGAAACTTTGCTAATGCCTCCTGAGACTGATCCAATTTTTGCTTAGCTCGCTCTAGCGCTTTCTTATTAAACTCAACCCTAGTGGTACCATCCGCTTGACGCAGTTCATTCAGACGCTCCTGATACGCACTGATCAGTGCCCTGACTCGATCTCTTGCTAATTCTGGACTATCCCCACTGGCATTCAACCAGATCGTAGTGGATTCCTGGTCAGGAGATACCGCGAACAACTTTTTGTATTGAACCAGCCTTTGAAAATCCGTTTTCTCTGGGTCAGACTCCAACAAGCGCCTCATCAAAGCATCACTGGTTAGAATAGATGCCTGCATATTCAGAGGATGACTTTTAGTCGCCAATTTAGAATCCCCCTTAGTTAATGAACCAAGAGTTCCTAAACTAGCTTGTAACTTGCCTGTTTCTGGTAGAATTAGCTGTGCTTTAGCAATCCAAAAAGGCTTTAATAAAGAAAAGGCTCCAAAGCTACCTCCCAGCACCAAGGAATTAAAAACTAATAAAAGTGTCCAATGTCTATTCAGGATCGCAGCTACTTTTTTCATAAGATATATTCCTAATTATTACCATTTTGAATAAAATGGTAATTTATATAAAAATTAATCTAAATAAACGGTTGTATAAATAATCAATAATAAATTTATTTATTTAAATAAGTAAAAGTCTAATTTTTTTCAATTTTCAATTTTCAATTTTCAATTTTCAAGTTCTGCCAGATAAGTGCTCCCATCGATAGACAAACTGCTCATTTCGCTGTACTTCCGCAAGAATTGCCCCTAACCAGACGAAAAAATACCACAAATACACTGCCATCCAGGTCAAGGGTGTTCCGTTGAGAAGCATGTACAAAGCCACCAGACTGGCAAATGCCCACTGGCAATGATGGTTACCACGAATCGCTGGAGTCCAAGTATTCCAAAGGGTTGAACCTAGTGCAGCTAAGAAAAAGATCAAGCCAATGATGCCGTTCAAATAAAGAACTGAGGCGTAGGTTGAAAACGAACCCAAAGCAATGTCATAGATATACCATTTGACGGAGCCTTGTATAATTCCCCATCCCATCCAGGGGCGTTGTTGCCAAGCCTCAAGGATTTTAGTAACCACAAGTTCCCGGTCTTTAGAGGATTCGGCAGGAGCACTATTGAAAATTTCTAGGGGCTTTTTCAGTAAATCACTTAAGGTCAGACCTCCCAAAAGAGCACAAAGTAATGAGCTTAATGAAGCAATCCATAAAGAACCTTGACGAGCCACACTGCTGCGGAAACAAGCTGTAATTACCAATGCGATCACAAAGGAAATCCAGGATAAACGACTAAAACTAATTAGCAAAGCCGTTAAACAACCCGCTACAGATATTTGACGTAAGCGGCGGTTTTCTTCACCCAAGCAGATGAAAAAACTTAGAATCGAACACACCCCTACAATCGGGGGGTCTGGGGTGTAAAGAACTGTCCTGGGTAACGGGATACCAAAAAAAGGTTGTAAGTCAGCAAATGTAACTAGCAAACTCAGAGCACCGCCGGGAATCAGACGCGCTAAGGGCGGTAGAAAAGGTTCTTTGCCTAGTCCCGCTGCCAGCATGACCATCTCAATGGCGATAGTCACTAAATATCCTGTTGCCATCCAAGCTACAGCACGGGTGACCACCTTAACCCTGATGACATGCCAAAACGGTAGGAGCAGTGCGGCAACAATTAAACAGTAGCTTTTGAAAAAAGTTACGAACGTAGCAGCAATTTTATGCAAGGGAAACCCTACGTCATTGAGACCAAACGTAGCAGTCCAGACCATGACTAGAGCCATACCTAACCAAGCCCAGATACAAACGGGTATCGATCCCCTAGTGAGTTTGTCGATGTCAAAGTTTACTCCTAACAAACCAACAACTACCGCTGGGTAGAAGAGTGTTTGTATTCCCAACAACCACCAGAGCGGTGTTAGCACAATCACCCAGTAAATTACTTTTTCTGGAAATGACATGGCACCCAGTTTAAAGTTTCTGGTCTGGAAATATGGTATGCTAGAGGTCATAGTTAACAGTCCATACTTTGATGTTTTAGAGCACGTTTATTATATGAGAGTGATTCAAATCTGCTAGCTTCGTTCATTTATACTGTTATTTTGGCTGTTATTTGTCATTTTTTATTTTTATTGATAGTCCCAAGGCTTTGCCGTTTCTATAACACTATTGTTTGATCGCGTTTATCATACTTGTGATGTACAGTCAATTTTATTCCCCCCTTATAAAGGAAGAAAGGAAGAAGGGATTCCTACTCTCTACCCATGATTTTTTACATCACTCAAGTGATAACTGCTATATATGAGCAGCCACAATAACATTGTGCCTATTTAATGCCTTAATTTAGATTAGAGAAATTACCGATTAAACAGTACATTCGCTTAACCTAACCTTCAGTAAATTTACTGAAGGTTAGGTTATAACTGACTTTTACCTAACTTTGTCAGCTGATTAGCCAATTTCCCTAGTAGAGACTGGTAACTTAAAAATTGTTTGGCAGCGATCAGGCGCATACAGACGATATAGAGACTCATAAATAGGAAGGGCTTCAGGATTGTTGGTAACCCTAGACAACTCACAATTGCTAGCAGTACAATCACAGCAGCTTTAAAGCACGGTAGTAAAAACTTAATCAATGGCCAACCTAGTGCTCCGCAAGCTACCCACCACCAGTAAACTGTCCAAACAATTCCTAGCACGAAAGTAACTGCAATTCCCACCCCAAGTATTCCTGCTTGCTCAGCACCAATGATAAAGCTCAAGAACGCTACGGGAGCAATCATAAGGTTAACCTTGGCGTTAATCCCAGTTCTGCCTTTTGCTGCAAGCATATTAATCAGTGAATTATTGATCAGCCTAAAGTAAGCAAACACCAGTAACCAGGGAATTACCTGGCAGGCTGGCACCCACTTCTGGCCAAATATCATAGAGATGACCTGATCGTCTACCACTAAAAAAAATAAGGCGTATAGAGGAGCCCCCAGGAAAGCCATTTGTTCAACCATTGTGACTAGAACACTTTGCTGCTCTTCGTCATTCTCTAACTGTGCGAATCAAGACATTCCTACCTGATTAATCACCTCACCCATTACAGTGTTAATGGTCTGGGTCAATTGGTAAGCAAAGTTGTAGTATCCCAAATTAGTATTACCCAGCAGTTTACCAATTACAAAGTTGTCACCATTGGCATTTACATAAAATCCCAAACTGGAAACAGTGGCACCAAAACAGAACGACAAGACTTCTGAGCTAGCCTGTGGATCAATCTGTAAGCGGAATTTGTGTTCTACATGACGACGACTAATCCAATACTCTATAAACCAAAAAGCAG
>NZ_JAAHHM010000102.1:0-24379 GCF_010692445.1 Moorena sp. SIO3E8
CTTTTTTTGAGAAGACATCATGCCCTCAGCTGGTTCACTGTTACCGTGCTCATTGCATCCTCAAGGGATGGGGGTTAGGCATAGCCTAGTTGTGAAGAGTGTAATCGGATGAGCTGAGCATCGAGTGGGTCAGCGGTTCATCCTTCTGTTTCACCATTATCCGCAGCTGCTCAAGCATTTCTACCGCGCTGCACTAGTTGCATAGAAATTGAGCTTTTAATAAAAATATTTCTTGATAAATAGCTAAAAAATAAAAATCAGATCACCACCCTAGTGATCTGATTGGCTGTTGGTTTACCATAAGGAGGACTAGCTTCCTGTCTAGAGAAGAAACCCTGGCTCTGTGTCTCGTCTAGCTGGCAACTTACATTTTAAGTATACCATTTAATGAAAAAAATTTGCAACTATTTTTTCAAAGAAATTATGACGAAGGCTCCGTAGTTGGATTGTCTTGGGATTTTGACAGCTTCTGTAAGTACTTAATTTGAGTACTCATTAATACACTGCCAGAACGGGATTGGACAGCATGCCACAGGTGTCCCCCTAAGAACAAGAGTCCCAAGAAAAACTGAACATTTGCTGCTACCAGACGGTTAGAACCGTAAAATTCAGTGGGAAAGACCGTAGTGTTGTTAGCAACAAAAGCAGCAGACACAAAAGCCATAAACGCTAGAGACCCTAAACTGTAGGAGAGGATTGCTTCTCCTTCAATCTGGAGGGCACTCCTAGCCCAGTTAAATGGAGTGGAGACAATATGCCAAATCCCGCCACCAATACACATCATCCCAATCCAAATATGACCACCAATGACATCTTCTAAATTATTGACAGCTGCCATTCCAAGAGGATTCCAAACCCCATCGACAATGCCAAAGAGATAACCAAAGATAGTCACTGGGTTAAGAGTTGGGCTGGTAATGATACGTACATTGCCGACAGCAGCGTCATAAATGCCACCAAAAACCATTGCCTTGGCTACCAGCAACAACGCACCCACACCTAGGAAAATCAGATGATGTCCTAAAATAAAGCTGAGCTTCTTGGGGTCAGTCCATTCATAGTGGAATTTAGGGGCGCGTCCAGTGCCATCTTTCAAATTTGCAACACCACTAAAAACATGAAATAGACCACCTGCACCCAAAACAGCGGATGCAGCTAGATGCAAAATGCCAATCACAAAATAGGGATAGGTATCTGTGACCACACCACCGGGTGCGACACCCCAGCCTAAAGTAGCTAAGTGAGGTAACAAGGTTAATCCTTGCTCGGACATCGGCTGACCAGGGACAAGCTGGGAAATTTCCGCTATGGTAGTTGCGCCTGCCCAGAACATAATCAAACCAGCGTGAGCAATATGAGCTCCTAATAATTGACCGGATAAGTCCCTAAGACGGGCATTACCAAGCAACCAATCCGGATTAGTTCGTGATGGAATACTATTTGTTGTCATGAAAACTGAGTATATCTCTATCTAAAACATAAATTTGGTAGAGTGCTACTCAGCAGCCCAGGAAATTTTTGGTTTAGTAGGTGTTAGATTGATTGGACAGCAGCTAACACCTACTATCTAGAGAGGGCTGCTTTTTACTAGCTAATTAATTCAAGCCTTCCTCAAATTTCTTAAAGTCAACGCCGATGGAACGCAATGCATGCCATAGGTGACCTTGAAGAAAGAAGAAAGCCAGGAAGAAGTGGGCATTCGCCAACCAGCAGCGAGGAGTGTGGGCACCCAAAGGCAACTCAATAGTGTCGGCAAAATATGGGGAAACACCAAGCTTAACCTCTAAGGCAGGACCATAGAATTCGACGGGATAGGCTAGGGTATTAACTGCGCAGAAGTAAGCTGCTACAAATCCTGCCAGAGCAATACCGCCGAGAGAGTAGGAAAGAACCGCTTCTCCCTCGAAGCTTACGAGATTCTTTGCCCACTTCAGTGGTGGGATGAGGATGTGCCAAATACCACCACCAACGAGTAGCAAGCCAACATAGATGTGACCGCCTACCAAGTCTTCTAAGTTATCCACCGAGGCAAAATGGGTTTGATAGCCATAGATTGCCAATGGATTAAGATTTGGGCTGGTAACGAGCCTGACATCATGAATGGTGGCATCGTATAGTCCGCCAAAGTACATGGCTTTCGCGGCCAATAACAGAGCGCCTACTCCTAGAAAAATGAGATGATGCCCAAGAATAAAGCCTAACTTCTTAGGGTCATTCCATTCAAAGTGGAATTTAGCGGCACGACCACCAGCATCTTTCAATTGCGCTGGGCCTTTAGTGGCATGGAACAGAGCACCCGCTCCCAGAACAGCCGAGGAGATCAGGTGTAGAACGCCAATCACAAAATAGGGGTAAGTATCCACTATCTGACCGCCTGAGCCTACACCCCAGCCCAAAGTAGCTAAGTGGGGCAGCAGAATCAGCCCCTGCTCACCCATTGGCAGGGTGGGATCATACCAAGAAATTTCAAACAGAGTAAATGCTCCAGCCCAAAAAACGATCAGGGCTGCTTGGCCGACATGAGCAGCTATAAATGTGCCAGACAAGTTGGCTAGGCGGGCGTTACCAGCCCACCAGTCATATTTAACCTCGGGATTACCGTATGTTTGCATACTCGATCCTTACTCGATCCTTAATTGCTTCATTGTTTCACCACCTCCTGTTTAGGGTTGAGGTGAAATCACATGAATCGATTGTGCAGCATTAGGGAAGCAATTTAAAGTAACTTGCAATATTTTGTAATATTTATTGCGAATTATTAGCATTTCTAGGATTCAAAAATTATCTAAAACTCTTGTCTATAAAAAGTTACAGGGATTTAAGCTAATCCAAAATTACCCAAAATTGTTGTCAACGCCTATCATCAGTTTTTATTTTATAAATAAGTTTTATCATTAGTTTTTCTAATAGTTGGCTAAAATGCTGTTAAAATAGGAATATATACTGCTGTCAGTCAGTTCAAACTTGACTTATAGATCTGAGCTATTATTGAAATCGTACAATTTAACTATGATTTAGTAAAACTTAGGGCTTAGCCACCTTATACACTACAGATAGTAATTTTTTATCCTGTTTAGCGCTATATTTATGGTTTAGTAACGGACGGAAGTGTCAGTGGTCCTTGATCTAATGGCCTATGGGTCTAACCACCCTTATCGGTTTAATGTCATCACAAATTCTATAATAGACCCTTTGGTAACACTTGACAAATTTTAGCAATACGTATAATGTCTATCCTAGACATCTTCTCTTATGTCTGATTACGAGCCATAATCGCGGCAGAGATTATATTTACTACTCTCTGCCGCGCTTTTTGCTGGTCGTTGACCGGAATAGGCATGATCGTCTTAGGTGGTATTAGGCATAAGTAGGATTAAGGGCAAAAACCATGAACTCAAAACCCAACAGCTAACACTGTGCCACCGTGCCACCGTTCCCTAAACTTCGAAACCAACGGGTATTTCTAAAACCTTTGCTGCTTTGACCAAAGCTCTCCGGAACCTATAGCCGACGTCCACAATATCTTTTCGCTGACTAATGTCGAGAGAACTATAGGGTTGAGCTGCAACTTCGCCCTGGGTGAAGTAAGGTTTAAGCTTGCCTTTGGCTGCTTTATAAGCTGCCTTAACCTCTTGATCCACACTGGGGTCTTTGTCTGCCACTTTTGCTGAATAGGGAGCATACTGGCTGAAAATTCCGATCCAGTTATCTGAGAAGATTAACAGGCTCTGATCCGACCAAGTTTCTTCTTCGCCACAAATCTTCTTGGCTACTACTTCTGTCGCCAAAGCAATCATCCCCTCAAAGTTCAAGGTGGAATTGAAGTTCTGCCGCTGATCTAAATCTTTGATTAGGGTTTTGACGCTCTCGACTAACTCTTTAGCAAAAGGAAGCGCTGCTTTCACGTTCCCTTCCCGGTACAAGAGAACTTCGATCCGGTGAAATCCCTTAAATTCTGGGTTATCCTCCCCGCCATCAAAACCAGAGGGGCGAGCATCAATATCCCGGTCAGTGTCTTCAAAGCTGGCTGCGTAGGTTTCAATTTGCTCGTAAGGAGGACGGGCTTTGACATAGGCGTCTTTGGCATTTTCCAAATTGCCACTGCGAATTGCTTTCACTAAGTCTTCGACAAGGGGTAGCTGTACTTGAGCTTGTTGTCGGAAATACCTTAAGCCCTGATCAACCTCTGCAGCATAAGGATCCCTACCAGCTGCTGCAATTAACTCCTTGCTTGAACCAGGGCGAATTAGACTAGAAGCCGCTAGGGTGCCTAAACCACCCACAGCAGCAATTTGTAGTATTTTTCGTCGATTAATTGTCATGGGGTTAAACTTGAGAAAGATTCTTTTTTAGCTTCGATTATTATAGTAGACCTTGATCAACTTGATAAAAATATTTATCGATAAATTAAACCTTAAAGATGTGATGAAGAGATTGTGAAGAGGTGCTTAAGACACAAGTATCCCATACCACCCAAACAAAATGGCAAAAAAAAATTGGCAAGTCAGACTAGTGTCAATGATCCCAATTCTGGAAACTACGGCTACTCATCAATTTCATCAGCCCATCTCCCGATCTCCCGATCTCCCGATCTCCCGATCTCCCGATCTCCCGATCTCCCGATCTCCCCATCTCCCCATCTCCTCATCTCTTTATCTCCCCATCTCCCCATCTCCTTATCTCCCGATCTCCCCACACCTCCCACACTTCCCACACCTCCCACACCTCCCACACTTCCCGTTTGACCCTGAGGTAAACAACGTACCCCTGTGGGCTACTCCCTGCTCCCTAAAAGCAACGCCTATCCTAATCAATCAGACGAAACACTTTCTTCTGCTTTTGAGGAGGTTGTTGTGATTGTTCTTGCTTAATTGTTTCTGGGTTGCTAGAAGGCTTCTGAGACTCTTTTGGCTCAGTTGATTGGCTAACTTTTGGTTTTTTCTCAAATACATTAACTCCTGCACCTTCTAACTCAATTACCCCTTCTGGAGACACCCTGGCGATCTTTCCACTCAAAGCCGCTACCCAATCAGCAAAGCTATCCATCTTTTCTACTTGCTTTTTGAGGGTCTTGCGATTAAGTTCTGCCTGAACGGTTATGCCATTGTCACCAGTTAGGAGTAAGGTAACTTTCTTGCCTTGCTCCGGTAAATTGGGTCTTTCGGTAAACTTGACGGTGATTTCGGGTTTTCTGCCTTGAATCATGATAACTTCATTGGGTTTAGTTTTAGGGCTTGGTTGAGGTTGATAGTCAGTTTTTTCTTCGGAGTAATGTGAATAGAAACTTGAGTCTTCTAGATTTACGTTAACTGGATGAGCTTCCTCTATGTGGAGTTCTTCCCCTACTCGTCTACAAAAAAATTCCCAAAAATCATCCTTTTCTGCTGGTTGTGGCAAAGAGCCCTGGAGTGTCAACAAAAAAGGCTGCCATGGATAAGTTTTGGCTTTTCCTCTAGGAGGCAGGTGATTGCGTTCTACATACACCACCACCGCTTCTGGCTTGACATCGTGAATTAAACCACGAACCCGAAACTGATCGACTCTTTCGTCACTGGGAGAATGACGTAGAGTAGTTTTCCCCTCTAGGGGAATAAATTTTTTGATTTGAATTTGAGCGAGTTTTCCTGCCTTGGTGATGCGGAAATATACTCGCCAAAGATAGACTTTTTTCTCACCAAAAGAGGGGTTGGTACTTAATTTATTCCACAAGGGTTGGTGCATATAGGCACTGAAGCTGATTCCTTGTTTGAGAACAAGAGTTCCTTTAACTGACCGATTAGGCTCTTGAGATGGGTTTGGGTCAAATCGCCCAAACAGATAGCCCAGAGCCGAAAACTCGGTTGGACGACTAGGAGGGGTAAAGGGGACAACAACTTCCATGGGATTGGGAATGAAGGAGCCATTATATTTTAGACTATCAAATCACGGCAATCAGATGGACTTAACTGCTTGTGTCTTACTTCCGATAAGTTCCTACTGCTGTGGAGGTTGTTGACGAAAAAGAGCTTACTCCCTGTTTTCAGCAGGAAAGGGAAACCCTGGAAAGCAAGGGGTCCGAGTGATTGAATCTGTCTAGGAATGGGGGTGACGAGGGTGTGCGATCGCCTTTTTGGTATTCAACCAGGATAACGTTGGCTCTACCAGCTATGCTAGGTTTATGTATAATTTAATACATTTTTTGCCATGGAAGCAAAACTTACAGCACTTTTCAATAACTATTTCTGGTTTAGTCCTATAGTTGAGTAGATTAAAATTGCTAAACTATAAGATAATAATTAATTATATAGCATTTTTAAACCAAGGGATAAATGCTATAATACAAACAAATATAGCAATTATCATAGCTATGAGGTAAACAATTTCTGGATTTTAGGGAACAGGGAACAGGGAACAGGGAACAGAGAAGAGAGAAGAGGGAATAGGGAATAGGGAATAGGGATGGGTTGCATCAAGACAGGGAATCAACGTCAAAGAAGACTGTACCTCATAACTGTGATAAACGCTATAAAACATTATCATCACCACCCATGCTCACATGATCACATTAGGTTTTATTCCAACACTTTTATTACTCCCTTCTCAAGGGAATTAATAAGCGCCCATGTCAATTTTTATCAAGTCAATCACCGTAGAGATTCCCTCTTTAGTTTTCAAATTCGTAAACACAAAGGGTTTATCTCCTCGCATCTTTTTAGCATCCCGTTCCATCACCCCCAAATCGGCTCCCACCTGAGGTGCCAGATCAATTTTGTTAATCACCAGCAAGTCAGACTTGGTGATTCCTGGTCCTCCTTTACGAGGAATCTTATCCCCAGCAGCCACATCAATAACGTAGATCGTGAAATCTACTAGTTCTGGACTGAAGGTTGCTGCTAGGTTATCCCCTCCACTTTCTAGGAACACCAAGTCTAAATCAGTAAACCGATTTTCCAGCTGTTCAATGGCTGCCAAGTTCATCGAGGCATCTTCCCGAATGGCAGTATGGGGACAACCCCCTGTTTCCACACCCAGAATGCGATCGCTTTCTAGGGCCTGACTCCTAACTAAAAACTGGGCATCTTCCTGAGTATATATATCATTGGTGACCACAGCGATTTGATAAGAGTCTCGCAGGGCTTTACACAATGCATCTAATAGAGCAGTTTTCCCTGAACCAACTGGACCAGCAATACCAACACGAAAAGTACTCATGTTAACTAACTTAGAGTTAATTTCAATAGTGTAGTTTATTTATGATCATTAGCCATAAAAAAATTGTTAATTGCTACAAATTAACAATTAACAAATGGTAATTGGTAAGTTTAGATTTTTATTATAGCGTTTTCTAGTGACGATTAAGGAGTCAAGGCACCGACTTGCTGTAAATCCAAAAGAAAAATTTTCTGAGTAGATGCTTCGTTTGGTATAACAGCGGCATGAGATATCATCTCCAGAACACTGGCCTGACGGTAAGACTTCGGGATAGGTCGCATCATGTCTTCGGGTAACTCGACCACATTAGGCAGATCATCCACAAAAATTCCCCAGAGTTCGGAGTCCCTAGGACGAATAATGACTAAGAACCTTTGCTTAGGGCTTCGGTCAGGTAAACTACCATCGCCCAACTGCTGATGTAAATCCCAAATTTTAATGCTATGCTTGCCTAGCTGAACTAATCCCATAGTTTTCATCTCCCGGCTGATTTCAGTGGTCAAATTTACCACTTTAATAACATCTATAATCGGGAGACATAGGGAATATTCAGCAATCTTAAAAACTATTAATTTGTCTAATTGGAAATTATTTAACATCACATTTTTATTAAAATAATTTGATATTTTTTATCCTTAAAAAATAGTATTTATTATCTGTTTTTTTAAGATAATAAATACTATGAATAAATCATACAGTAATAATTACCAATTCCTAAACTTTTTCAGGATATAGCGTTGATTATACTTATAAGGTCTAGTCTTTCTTCCCCCGACTCCCGACTCCCTACTCCCTTATTAAGGGTGAAATGGGCTCAACAACATCGGTTACTGTTGTCAACAATTTGTGTTCTAAATAGGGCTTAGTGATATAAGCCTTTGCCCCCAACTGTTTAGCAATCAAGCGGTGTTTATCGTTACTGCGGGAGGTGAGGATAACGACAGGAATATCTACCAAAGCTGGGTCTTGCTGACAGTGTTTGAGAAACTCAAAGCCATTCATGCGAGGCATCTCAATATCACAGATTACCAACTGTATGTCTGTCTGATGCTGTAGTTGCTCAATACCTTCATAACCATCCTGGGCTTGAAACACGTGATAGCCATTCTTTTCTAAGGTCATGGCTAGAGTTTGGCGCAAGGTGATGGAATCATCTACCACGAGTACCTTGGGCTGACGTCTGACCCAGAACGGTTCAACCGTTGAAGGTGGAAGCTGCTTTACTGAAAGGGTTTCCATCGCTTGGGTCCCTTGATCTGGGCCTAAACTTTTAACCTTCAATGTGCCAAGCTGTAACCTTTTACTGCGATCGGTCTGTTGGTCAGATAGGTACTGGATCAATTCAGTGCCATCCAGTACCAATGTCAACCGACCATCGGCGAGAATACTGCCCCCATTGATATAGGGGGGTGGCACAATCATTGTCCCCAAAGGACGAATCACCAACTCCTGGTCTCCCAACAGTTGGTCTACTTCCAGACCCACAAGCTGATCCTGGTAATGAATTAGAATTATTGGTCTGATCGTCTGAAGAGGAACAACAGGCTGATGGGGATGGGTGACCGAGAATGGAGAAGCCACAGAGGAATAATCTAGGACTTGCCCAAGTTGGTAGACTTTAACCAGTTGCTGATCTCTCCCGGTACCCAAGTAGAGAACTTTGCCATCTTCCCAACTTCGGAGCTGGTGTTCCTCAGGAATAATAATTTGGGAGACTTGATCAGTAATCAAACCATAAACTTGCTTCCCAGCCTGGCACAGAAGTAATTTATCTATGGTTAAACTCAAGGGAATTTGTAGTCTAAATCTGCTGCCTTGGTCCGGAGAAGAATCAACCTGGACGGAACCCCTCAGAGCTTTGACCTGGTTTAGGACAACATCAAGACCAACACCACGTCCAGAGAGGTTATTCACCCCAGAGACAGTGGAAAAGCCTGGTTCAAACAACAAATTCCTCAGCTGAGCCTCACTGAGATTATTACTCTGTTCAAAGTCTATCAGTTCACGTTCTACTGCTAGTTGGCGAATCCGTTCAAAATTCAACCCTGGCCCGTCATCAAAAACTTCAATCACCAAATATCTGCCCCGATGGCAAGCACTGATTTCAATTAATCCCTTTTCTGGTTTGCCCTGTTGTTGCCGTAGACCAGGAGTCTCAATGCCGTGGTCAAAAGCATTACGCACAAGATGCAGCATGGGGTCGTACAACTTCTGGGCAACAACTTTATCCACTAAAACATCATTACCAGAGATTTTTAGCTCTACCAGCTTATGGTGGGAAGCTGACAACTGCTTGAGGACAGGGGGGAAACGACTAAATATTTCCCCTAAAGGCAACATCCGGGCGTCCATCAAGACATCACGATGGTTGGTTAACAACCGACGTTGTTGTTCGAGAGTTTTACTGGATTGGGTGCTGAACAGCTCAATGTCATGGGCAGCTTCAGTTAATTGAATAGCGTCTTCTAGAACTGACTGAATCAGAAGCTCGGGTGCGCTATAACGTTTTAGTTCCAGGTCATCGAAATAGTCGGTATGTTGTTCGCGTAGCGTGGCCTTTTGGCCAAGGTTAGTTGGTTGAAAGTTGCTATGTTGAAAGTTGCTATGTTGAAAGTTGCTATGTTGAAAGTTGGCAGGTTGAGAGCGTAGCGTGGCCTTTTGGCCAAGGTTGGCCGTAGGATTGGGGTTGGTAGCAAAGTGTTCCTTTAAACCTTCAACCTTCAACTTGCTAAGCTGCAACGTTTTTTCTGCCCAAGGGTAGGAAGAAAAAGCAAGATTTCGGTCGGTAGCTTTGTTTTTGTTTAAACCTTCAACATTCAACTTGCTAACTTGCAACCTTTGCCTAATCTGCTTTTGTTGGGTCAAAATAAACAGGCGGTCGTACCAATCTTGGAGTTGCTCTAGAACTTGCTGATGTTGGTCGATACGATCAAGGAGTACTCGCACTGCAGCCAGCAGTTGTTCATTTTCGAGCAACTGGCGGTTTTGGTTGGTTAGTAATTCCCCAATTGTGTAATTCAGGTATTCTAGATGCTCAATATTTATCCGCACAGTACCAGATAGATCCCTAGATGATGGCGTGCTGGGATGTTGGTTGGAGGGAGTTATGGCGAGATGGGAAGAGTTTAGAGGGGCATTTCTAGCATTGCCTATGGGCGGGATGATCTCGTCTGTGATAATTTCGGGATCTTGTCGTTGTTCTTTTTTTTGATTATCTGCATCAATCATCCCCATGTTGTGCAAAACAAAATTTTTTTCTGTGGCGATTTCTTGATCAGGTGAGGCTATCTCTCCATCCAAGACATCTATCTCTGTTTGGTTCGACCTCTGCAAGTGTTTACTTTGATCAGAAGTTTGCTGATCTAGTGTAGTTGATCCTCCCCAGATCATTTCCACAAGCTGGGACCGTTTCCTTGTTTTAGATTCTGGATCAGTAACGGAAGAATTATTAACAACACCTTCTACTTCTTCTAGTCCGGGCTCAACTCGATTAAGGTCTTGTTCTTTTCCGTTGCCGAAGACAGAAGATTGATTTTGAATTGTGAATTGTGAATTTTGACTTGAAGACCTAAGGTCAGCTAGTTGTTGCAGAGCTATAGAAGGTTGACCACCTTGAGTCCTATCCCCTTCTAGCACCGCTGCTTGTGCTGCAACGAAATCACACAAAGCGGTCTTGGCAATGGTGACCACCTGATCGGGATGGTTGTCTAGGGCTGCGATCGCATTTTTGGCAATAGCGGCAAACCCTGGTAGATTAAGGGATTCCCCTAAGCCCAAGAAAACCTCTGCTTGGTTGCGAACTGTGATGCTGATTTCAGTGGGATTGTGACTATTTAGGGCAGCTTGGATTACGTCTAAGCCTTGGCTAACCCCCACTTCAAAAATGGACTGGGTGACGTCGAAGCCCAATTCTAGTGAGGTGGGCAGATGGGATTCGTGACCAAAACAGTCCCCCAGCTTCTCTTGGAGTTGGGCAACAACAGCAGCAGTTCGATTTTTGATTTCGGTGTCATCGATTTGCCCCCCTGTGAGTTCAGCGGTCAGAGGTAGGCGGAGACACTCATAAGCTTGAAACAGTAAGGCTTCAATGTCTGGATCAATGGACAAGTCGGGGTTAAACAGAGCTTTAAAAACATCCTCCAAGGAGTGAGCGACAGTGGCAATTGTTTCCAAGCCAATGCTAGCTGCTGCGCCTTTGAGGGTATGGGTAGTGCGCATCAAGTTGTTGACTTTATTGATGCTATAGTTTTCTGACAAACTCAGCAAATCCTCTTCCAAGACTTGCAGCAGTTCCGGTGCTTCCTGGAGAAAGTAGCGATAGCTTTGCTCACGAATTTTCGGGTCATTAGTCATTAGAGCAGTTGTCAATTGGGTGAGGTATTTTATTCTTAGGGAGTAGGGAGTAGGGAGTAGGGAGTAGGGAGTAGGGAATCGGGAATCGGGAATCGGGAATCGGGAATCGGGAATCGGGATAAAATAAAAAAATTATCTCTACCTGATTATACTAAAAAATGCTCGTATTATTAGTTATTTTTTATTAAAACTAGCAAAATTTTTAATAAAAATTTTGCTAGTTTTAATAAAAATTTTGTGCATTGAAAATGTCTATAGCCTGAAATCAAATAAAAAAGATATATCCCAGTCCCCTTTAGCATGCATGCAAAAGGCATGCATGCTAAAACGCATTTAAAATGAATTTTAGCAAGGCAAATGACTAATCAACCTTGAACTGGTCAGCACTGGCTTGAAGATTCTGAGCCATGGCTAGGAGTTCTTGGAAAGACGTAGAAATTTCCATGGCATCGGAAGACGTTTTGTTGGCAATTCCTGCAACTTCAGTCATGGTAGTGGTCACGGATTGGAACTCTTCGGTCTGTACCTGGGTGGCTTGGGTAATACCCTCTACAAGCTGGCTGATTTGGCTGGTGGCTTCAACAATGGCATTGAGAGTGAGACGGGTATCTTGTACCATTGCGGTTCCTTGGGCAACCTGTTGAATACCTTTATCCATGGCTGTAGAAACCTCAGCGGTACTCTTCTGGATCTCCTGCACCAACTGCTCGATCTCAGTGGTGGCTTCGGCTGACTGACGGGCTAGAGAACGCACCTCATCGGCAACAACTACAAAACCCCGTCCATACTCACCGGCCCTTGTGGCTTCAATGGCTGCATTCAACGCTAGCAATTGGGTCTGATTCGTAAAGTTGCTAATCAGGTTTACCACCCTCGAAACCTTCTGGGACGATTCGCTCAGGCGCTTGAGCCGTTTGCTGGTTTCGGCCACTGTCTCCCGGATTTCGAGAATTCCATCTACGGTACGGTTCATGGCGGCATCCCCTGCTTGGAGGGTTTGGTTAGCGGTTTGGACTGCTACTTCTACCTGTTGAGCACTCTCACCTACAGCTTCTGTAGAATTAACCATGGTCTGGATGTTCTCTAAGGCTTGACCGAGAGCCATAAATTGCTGCTGGGCTTGGGCTGTGAGCTTGGCAATGGAGGATTCCCTGTCAACAGACGTTTGGGCAACTTTCCTGGAAGCTTGCTGGACTTGAGTCACAATCCGGCGCAGGCTTTGTAAGGTGTTGTTGTAGGCATCAGCAATGGTACCTACTTCATTGTTGGTTACCGGAGCTCGGACGGTGAGGTCTCCTTCTAGAGCTGGTCGCACTGCTGAGAGCAACTGCATGACCTCCCGCTGTACCGCTTCTTTGTCGGCTTTCTCCCGTTGTGCGGCATCGGTCAGCTGCTGGGACTGGTTTTGGATTTGTGCGAGATACTCAGCCTGTTGCAGGGCTGCCCCCACTTGCACCGCAATCTGAGCCAGGGCGTTGAGTTCAAACTCTTGCCAGTCACGAGGACCAGTATTTTGGTAGGTACCCAGTAAACCCCATAAGGTTCCTTGTATAAAAATCGGTGCCAGCATATAAGCCTTAACCTCATATTGCTCTAAGGTTTCTAGGTAACCGTCAGAATAACCAAAGGTGTAAATGTCATCAACGGCCACGCTTTCACGATTGCGATACCGACCTCCCTGGGTGTCTTGTAGATAAGTATCGGGCCAGAAAGCTTCCATATCCGCTCCCACCCATGGTAACCAACCGGTGGCAACTGCCTCAGCCACAAACTCACCAGTCCAATCTCGATTGAATTGATAGAGGGCGACGCGATCGCATTTGAGCAGCTGCCGGATTTCTTGGGTTGTGATACGATGGATTGTATTTACATCCCGAGACTGAAACAGCTTACCAACTATTTTGGTTACCCCCTGAGCAATTTGAGCCGCTTTGGTGAGTTGGGTAGATTGGGCTCGTAACTGATCTAGGTAATGGGATCGCTGCAAGGCTAATCCCAGGGAATTACTAATTTGGAGCATGAGGGTGACATCGGTATCAAGCCACTGACGGGGTCCCGTATTTTGGTAAGCCGCCAGCAGCCCCCAGAGCTTGTCACTTTGGAAAATTGGCATAATCAGATATGCCCTGGCTTGGTATTGTTCCAGAGTGTTGATGTAGCAGGGAGCGAAACCCATGGCATAGATGTCATCAACCTTCTTGAAGCGGTCACCTCGGGCGAACTCTCCACCCTGGGTTTCTTGCAAGCAGGTATCAACATGATTACGAGAATTAACACTCAGGGCTGTAACGGTGCAGCGCTCAGAAGCCGTTGTATCCACCTTCAGGCGGTCGTCTCTTTCTTGTTCAGTGATTAGGGAAATCCAGCCAGGGGCAAGCGATTCAGCCACAAACTCACCACTCCAGTCGGAGTTGAAGCGATAGATTACTACCCGGTCAGCTCCCAACACTTGCCGCAACTCTTTGGTAATACTCTGGAAGATACTATAAACATCTACAGACTGGGACAAATGGTTGCTAAGGCTTGCTACTACTCGCTCCCGCACAGCAGCTTGGGCAAGCTGGTGAGATTTGGCCTCCACTTGATCGAGGTAGCTCAATTGCTGTAGGGCTACCCCAAAGTGCAGAGCAATCTGCTTGGCAAAATCAATCTCATTCTCCTCCCATTGACGGGGCTTACTGCATTGGTGAATGCACAACAATCCCCACAATAATGGTCCTTGAAGTAGGGGGACAACCAGATTAGCCCGGACTTGGAACTGAGCCAACAGCTCAATATGGCAATCGCTCAGTCCGGCATTGTACACATCAGCAACTGCTTGCACACGTCCTTCGGTATAGTGAGGGGCATACTGTTCACCAAAGCAGTGGTCGTTAACTTTGGTTCCTAGCATGGCATCGTAGCCTGATGCCACATCCTCAGATACCAATTCCCCATCATCAAAGCCAGAGTTAGGGTAAAACTTAAATATACCTACCCGGTCAACCTGAAGAAGCTTACGAATTTCGATAGCAGTTGTCTTGAAAATGGTATCGAGGTTTCGAGACTGACGGATCTTGTTGATGATTCCAACTACCGCTCGCTCCATCCGTGCGATTTTAGCTACCTGGGTGGATTTTGCCTCTACTTGCGCCAGGTACTCTGTTTGTTGTAGGGCAACTTCAAAGTGTAGGGCAATCTGCTTGGCAAAATCAATCTCATACTCCTGCCATTGACGGGGCTTACTGCATTGGTGAATGCATAAAAATCCCCACAGTTGAGACCCTTTACGCAATGGCACCACTAGGTTAGCCCGGACTTGAAACTGAGTTAGCAGCTCAATGTAGCAATCGCCGAGGTCCCCATTGTAGATATCAGCAACTGTGTGTACTCGCCCTTCGACATAGTGCTGGGAATACTGTTGACTAAAGCAATGGTCGTGAACCTTGCTACCGAGGATAGAATCGTACCCATTGACTACATCTTCAGACACCAACTCTCCATCATTAAAACCGGAGTCAGGGTCAAACCGAAACAGACCCACCCGGTCAGCCATCAGAAGCTTACGAATTTCTATGGTTGTGGTCTTGAAAATGGTATCCAGTTTCCGAGATTGCCGGATCTTGTTGATGATTTTGACCGCTGATTTTTCTAGGTCTGCAGCCAATAGGAGTTGCTTGGATTTTGCTCGCAGTTGCTCAACATACTCCGTTTGCTGGAGGCCAACCCCAAATTGTCGGCCCATCTGAGCCAGTATACCCACCTCGATTTTCTGCCAGTGACGAGGGCCATTGTTCTGGTAAGCTGCCAGTAAACCCCACAAGGTTTCCCCTTGCAGAATCGGTACAATCACATAAGCTTTAGCCTGAAATTGCTCCAACAGGTCAATGTGACACTGATCGTAATTAACGTTGTAAATGTCATCAACGGCTAAGGTTTCATTGTGGCGATACCTACCGCCTTGGGTTTCCTCCAAATAGGTATCGCGCCAGACTTTTTTAATACTCGATCCAACTAACGGTATCCAACCATGTGCCACATCCTCAGCCACAAACTCACCACTCCAGTCTCGATTGAAGCGATACACAGCGACGCGATCGCACTTGAGCTGCTGCCGGATTTCTTGAGTAGCGGTCTGGAAAACACTGTTGATGTCAGAACTCTTAAGTATTTTATCAAGCAAGCGACTTGCTATTTTTTCTCCCTGAACAGCAATATCCAGTTGCTCCGATTTCTCCTGTAGCTGGGCTGTAATGTCCAATTGTTTGAGAATACTACTGAGACGGTCACTGAGTAATGACAGCAGCATCACCTCACTATCAAGCCAGCGCCGAGGGCGAGAGTTCTGGTAAACGGCGAATAAACCCCAGAGGTGTTCACCATTAAAGATTGGGGCTATAATATAAGCCTTGGTCTGATATTTTTCTAAGGTTTCAATGTAGCACTGAGAAAAACCAGCGGCATAAATGTCGTCAACTCGCTCTACCTGCTGACCTTTGAAATAGCTGCCTCCTTGTGTCTGCTTTAAATAGGTATCGGTAGTAGGGCTGGCCACGGATCCGATTTGCTTGACGGTACAGCGCTTAGAGGACAATATATCGGCTGATGTCAGGTTAGGATTTTGCTTTTGGTCTTCGAGCAGCCTCACCCAAGCATCTGCAACTGACTCAGCCACAAATTCACCACTCCAGTCTCGATTGAACCGATAAACCACTACCCGATCCGCCTTCAAAAACAGGCGCAGTTCGTGGCAAATGTTGCCCAGGGCAATCTCCGGTACATTTGACGGCGCAATTGTGGCCAAGATTTGAGCCAAAACCTTTTCCTGCTTCACCTGCTCTCGCCGTCGGGTACTAAATTCCACTGGCTGTAGACTTAGCCTCAGTTCATTAACAACTTGGTAGAGCAGACTAATGTCAGCTTCCTGCCATTCCCGAGAACCAGAACATTGCTGCACCACTAGTAAGCCCCACAGTTGCCCATCGAGCAAAATCGGTAGACTTAGGCTGGCTTTGACCTGGAATCGTTCTAGCAGTTGGAGTTGAAACGGACTCAAAGCCCGGTCATTAATATCATTAAGGGCTACAAGTTCCTGTTGCTCGTAGGCTGAGCGATTCAATGCTCCAAAAGCAATCACCGGCAGGTACTCCCCCTGGCTGGGAGTATAGCCACCCACCATCGACTCAACTAGCACCGTACCCCGATTCTCGGACTGGAAGCGAAAAATCAAGGCTCGGTCTACCCGTAAACGCTGACTAACCTCAGTCACGGTGGTTCTCAACAGGGCATCACTAGTTTCTGCTTTGCGCATCTGAGTTGCCAGGTGGAATAACCACTGCCGCTCACCCTTGCAGTGTTGCTCAATATCCACGGCTAGGTGAAACTGAACCCCGGTAGGTGTCCCCTTGCCATTGCCATTACTCGATGATTGATTGAGTTGGGACTTAGAACTGAGTATTTCCTCAGATTTATCAAATTGTGGCATAGTTATAGTTTCCTTTCTTGATGCAGTCGCTCCTGGGGAGGGGCTGCGTGCGGAACCTGCGTCCGCACCTTGAAAGCCCCGTGGAAACCCCCTTTGGCCGACTGCATCGCTTTTTTCAACATCTGATAATGGTAAAATTGCCGACCATGATGGCATCTCAGAGGCAATCGAGTCGGTAGTAACCCTGCCAATAGACTGTTCAATGGGCAGAGTGAGTGACGAGCTTGTCAACCAGTCATAATTGATTTGATGGCATTGATTTGGTTGATCAAAACTCCTGATGATTGCCCTGATCAATTGCCAGATCTCGGAGGAGGCTAAGTCGAAAAACCTCAAGACTCTCCTCCCCAAGAGTCCCCTCGTTGATGTGTCTGCCATAGGGGACATTGAGTAATAGCCATGACATCCAAAACTGCACCGCCATCCCCAGGTAGGTACCCCAGGAGAAAAGGCAATAGCTTAGGAGGAAATAAACCAGGAGTCGGTGGCTGGAGTTGCTCCAATTCATGTAACTCAATATCATTAACATGGGATACCACCAGACCCAAAGACTGGTCATTGACCTGAACTACTATTGCCACAGGAGATACCGAAACTTGCCCAAGCTTCGACAGAGGTGGATAGCCAACCAGCTGGTTTAGGTCTACCAACCAGAGCATTTCTGAACGCCAATTACCAATTCCCAAAATGCAACTGGGCATTTCCGGCACCAGCAGAACCTCCGGCAGATTCACCCTGATAATTTCTGTAATCTGCTCTAGGGGCAACAGAACACTGTCATCTTTGCCAAGAGGAAAACGCAGCAACCGCACTCGGGTTTCTGGGGTTAGTGGATCTAAGTTTAGTAGGTCAAGATTTGTTTGTGTTACCGCTGGGTCAAGGGAGTTCAACATTACCTAATACCTAATACCTAATACCTAATGCCTAATGCCTAATGCCTAACAATTGCTGGATTGTTTGTATTAGTTCTTGCTGGTCTATCGGTTTAGATAAATAGGCATCAGCTCCCAGCATCGAACCCCAGAGTTTGTCGGCATCAGTTCCTTTAGTTGAGCAAATCACCACTGGAATGGTTTCGGTGTTGGAATTAGTCTTGAGTTCCCGGCACAGTTCAAACCCGCTTTGTCCTGGCAAAATCACATCAACAATCACCACATCTGGTTTCTGGGACTGGAGTTTGATCTGGGCATCCTCACTACTGGTGACACTAACTACGTTGAGACCAGCTTCTCTGAGGTAACAACTTAGAATCTCATTTTCTGTCAAGCTATCTTCAACCAAAAGGACTGTAGTCATAATTGTTTTTTTTATAAAAGTTATTGATATTTTTTATTAATTGTAACTTTCATTTTTGTAACCTATTTATTTTAACTAATAATTAGTTAATTAAATTAATAATTATACACAATGAATTGTGATGATTTTTTATCGTAAATTCCCTACTCCCTACTCCCTACTCCCTACTCCCTCCTTCCTGTTCCCTTTACTAAAGTATTAAAGTAAGTAGTCAACTGGACAGGATATTACGACTAACCCCGAGATGCCTCTGGAGAATTGTCAATACCTTTGACCGAGTAATAGGCTTTGCTAAAAAGTCTGTAGAACCGACCATCTTGGCCCGCACTCGGTCTACAATTCCGTCATTACTGGTGACCATAATCACTGGCGTGTCTTGAAACACCGAAACCCGACGAATTTGTGCACAGACTTCATACCCGTTTAAAACTGGCATCACCAAATCCAAGAAGATCAGCTGTGGTTTATGCTTTAGCAAGGTCGGCAAGGCTTTGATAGGGTCTTGAACATTGATAAATCGATAACCAGCATTGGCAAGAATTTGACTCATGGTCAGCCGATCGATTTGGCTGTCTTCGATATAAACTACCAAGGGACTAGCTGGTAATGTCTGAATTGGCCCTCCTTTCCTTCCGGTAGTTTCTGGCATTGGGTTAGTGGCTTTATTAAAGTGAGTATCACAGCGGAAGTCCCCAACCTCGATCAGACCCATCACCTGTACTCGGATGTAGGGCATGATTGATTGGGCCAGAGCCAAAAGATTCTGTTTCAACGTCAAAGCTAAATCCCTCAAAGTGCGATCGCCATCCACCAAGGTAGTCAGGTTATGGTAGGCCAGTAATGAGGTCTGCTGTCGCAATTTGTCAGCATCCCAGATCACCGGAGCCAAAGAAGGGGAAATAGTTACCAAACCAGCCTGTTGCCAAGGCTCCCAAACCTGCCTTGCCTGTTGCCAAATTTGATCAGCTCGAATGACTACCAACCTTGAATCAAAGGTTGAATCAGAGGTTGAATCAGAGGTTGAATCAGAGGTTGAATCAATAGTGTCTTGAGGAATCTGCCTGTAAGTTAATTGCTCTGATGAAGCACAGCGGAGTTGTTCCTGCCGTTGGATGATATCGAAGAGTATTTCCGTACAGTTGCCAGCAACAACCGACCTCATCTGTTTTAGCGGTACTTTCCCCTGTCTGACTAGTTCTGCTAGAGATGGGTAATCCCAATACACCGGCTGAGCCGACGACCCCTGACACACAGGAAATGCTGATAGTTCTGGGCAGTGTACAGACAACTGCCGACACCAACGACGAATGGGATGCATTTTACTAGCACCCCCAGTCAAACGACCCAAGTGAAAAGAAAGACTCCACTGCTGACCTTGGGGATCTTCAATCTCCAACCAACCAGTAAATTGCGCCTTTGCGCAAGCTTGAATCTGTTGTGCCAGTTTGTCGGTGGTCAATACTTTTTGAGTCGTCATTGGTGTCTCTATGGATATATAGCAATGCCACTAGTAATTAGTAACTATTAACTAACAATTAACAATGAATATTTAACAAGTAATAATCCTAGTTTTTTAGCGCCTATATTAGCACGTATATTGTTAATAGTTTATGTTTAAATTAATCCCTAATAGGTAATATTGTGAATTATAATATTGTGTATAGTTTTCAGAACTTACCCAGCCACTATATTTGTATAGTGTTTACAAAATATCGGGTTTTTCGCCCAGTTTTTCGTAAGTTATGGTTTTGGTGAAATGCACCAAACTCGTAATGTTAGCAGACAATTCAAGCTAGGGTTGTGGAGATGCACCATGATCGAGTTTCACTAACCATCAGCAAAACTCGGTTAGCCGAACTGAAGGTAAATTAGTACCTGACTTTGCTTAACTTTACCTTAATTAAGAAGGGTGATTTAACTAAAATTACCCGAAAATTAACGAAAGTTTGGCTGCCTTAATTCTAACTCTATATTAGCATTAAAATCCGGCTAATTATTAAAATACGCTAATTGTCGTAGTATATAGGGTTTTTATCTAGGTTGTAAACAGACTTCTTGCAAAAAAAGGCATGCAGGCAAGAGGCAAAAGGCAAAAGGGGCAAGAGATACGGAGTTTTATTGTCTAATAAAAAAAGACCATTAAGGTTTACATCTCAAATACAAACGCTATACTTTTATAACATGCAAATGTGGCAGATATCGGTAACATCAGCCAAAAAAAACCAGCTAACTTTATTAATCTTTTAAAAAAGAATTAATAAAGTTAGCTAATGCACTAAGCGCACGCTACTTGAGGTGCCATTGGCCTATGGCCACCCTACACCGAACAGCTTTTGAATAAAATAAGCTGACCACTGACCGCTGAGTGCTGAATGCTTACAAATGATTATTAATTTTAAAAAGAATTAACTACGAAATAATCGTGTGTACTGAGTTTCGTGAGCCATACTTGCCAGGGCTAATCCCCAGCCACAACTACTTAATTTTTCATCCGTCAAAGTTAAAACATCTTGGGTGCTCAGAGTAAGTCTATGGTTGAGTCCTAGTAGTAGCTGTTGACCAACGGTTTGACCAAGGGGAATCAATTTGACGCCAGCACCGATGACATTAGATGCCCAGCTATGTAAGTAACCTAAGACTGTGGCTGTAATGTCAATCTGCCAGTTAGCAGCCCCAATCCCAAACGCGATCGCATAATTACAGGGTTGACCCACAGCTGATGCTACATCTTGTAGAGAAATGACATTTTGTTGAGAAGACCTCTGGCCAAAGTAGTTTTCTGATCCTGTTTGGGTGAATTCTTGTCCACTGTTCCCTGTTCCCAGATCCGCTGTTCCCTCTTCTGAAAGAAGTCTAATGGTTTCACTGGGTGGGTGCAAATCCAGCAGTAACCGCATCAACGAGTTACCCATCTGCCAACTTTGCGATCGCAATTCAGAAGTTTCCTTAGCAGCACTTACCCAAGCATTCCAGTAGTTCAAACCATCTAAATCCCCTTTGCCATAACTTTCGTAAGCTCGCACCATAACATAAGCCTCTAATCGAATGGCTCCATAGCACAGTTGATGCTCTAGCCACTGGTGCAGAGTAGTCTGATTGTGAATCACACCAATATCAACTAACGTTTCCAAACCCTCGGAATAGCCGTAAGCACCCACTGGTAGTACGGGACTAGCCAGTTGCAAAAGATTCAACAAAGAATTAGGGACTAGGGGATCTAAATGCATTCTTGCTTGTTGCTCATTGCCATAGTGCACTGTCTGTACATCATATAGTGCTACGGGCAATGGCATTGGCAAGAGGCATGCATGCTAAAGTTGACTACAACAGCTTTTGTTGCTTGTATCAATGTCCTTTGAATCCGTAGTGCTATACCTAATCGGCATCCCACGCTCCTTCAGGATTGGATAAGAGACCGAAGAGGGAGAAGAGGTACCAGTAACAACTTATTAACACGTTTCTCCTGATCGAGATCTGCTCGATCCTGTCATCCATTACATCCGTTAAACCATCTCTTGCCCCTCTGGCAGTTAGGACTTACCCCCCTAAATCTACATATAGTGTATTTTTTTATATAAAAACACTACATATATGGTTTGTGGCGGCTATCCACATAACTCCTAAAAATTTCCAAAAAAAGTTTGCCCAAACCCTTGACACCGCGTGTAGTATTTTTGTAGTATAAATACAGAGCGGACAGGAAAGAGTCAAAAAGCTCGAATCCCAAAGCTTACACGGAACCTTGACAACTAAATATGTAACATACCTTTTGATTCATGTTTGGATATAACTGTGTTTGCTCATCACGTGGGGATGGACCCTTGGGTTGATTCCCCACAGAGTGAACCCAGAGATTTATCTAAAAGATTGATCTAAACTCCAACGGATAAACTGCTCAAGTCCTGGGGCTGTAGCTCAGATGGTCAGAGCGCCTGTCTGTCGAACAGGAAGTCGCGGGTTCGATTCCCGTCAGCCTCGCTCTTTGCAGTCGCTTTTATCGGTTGCAGGTGCAAATCCTGCTCCAATCAGTGACTCCAATCAGTGACCTAGCAGCGTAGCTCAACGGTAGAGCACCTGGCTCATAACCAGGAGAGTGCGGGTTCGAGTCCCGCCGCTGCGACCACATACGGAGATGGTGTAACTGGCAACATGACGGTCTCCAAAACCGTTGATCTGAGTTCAAATCTCAGTCTCCGCGCTCCCGTGCCGTAGGCAAATTTGGTTAAGCCGCTTGCCTTTCAAGCAGGTGATTGCGGGTTCGATCCCCGTCGGCACGATGAATGCCCTGTAGCTCAGTTGGAAGAGCAGCGAGTTGTTAACTCGATGGTCGCGGGTTCGATCCCTGCCAGGGCAGTCAGGAGGGGTTTCATTTTTATCCTTTGTATCCCCCGGTAGCTCAGTTGGGTAGAGCGCTCGCCTGAAAAGCGAGAGGTCGTCGGTTCGATGCCGACCTTGGGGGACTGTCACTTGCTATTGCAAGTGCTAAATGCCGGATGGACGATTGGCAAGTCGCCGTGACTCTGAATCACGGAGAGCGATAACTTAGTTGAGGATTTGCAGTACAATACGGTACTATAAGTATGTCGTTAACTGTAGTTAAGTGACTAAGTATCTCAAGCTAAGAGTTGCTGCGGATTATCTAGGCGTTAACGTCAGAACGCTAGAAAGATGGGAAAATCAAGACATGTGTATGGACTAATAAAATACGAAACTCAAATCAAGAATGACCCAGACTTATGCGACGAGCATATCAAACAAGATTAAAGCTCAATAACAGACAAAAGACCTTGATGGCTCGACACGCGGGCTATTATAGGTGGGTTTGGAATTGGGCTTTAAATATGTGGAATGAAGCCTATAAAGCCGAACTCAAACCTTCGGCTAATAAGCTGAAAAAATTTTATACTCATCATGTTAAACCTCAATACCCCTGGCAGTCTACCTTAAGCTCTAGGGTTTATCAATTTGCCTTCAGGCACTTAGGAGAAGCATTTAAACGCTTTTTTCAAGGCGTGGCTCAACATCCGAAGTTTAAGAAAAAAGGTAGAAATGATAGCTTTACCTTAGATAATTGTGGAAAAGTCATGGAGTTTTCAGGAACTCGATTAAAACTACCTTTTATTGGATGGGTTAGCACTTATGAACCACTGCCAGAAATCCAGACGAAGCGGGTGACAATCAGTCGAGTAGCCGATTCTTGGTATATTTCTGTATCCTACGAGTTTGAACCTAAAGCTACTGTGAAATCTAGAGAACACCTGGGTGTTGATGTTGGAGTTAAAGTTCTGGCTACTTGCTCGGATGGAACTGTGTTTCCTAATCCCAGGGCTTATAAACAAGCCCAGAAAAAACTGGCTAGACTTCAACGAGAACTTTCTAGAAGAAAACTAGGTTCTGCTAACAGAAATAAAACCAAGCTAAAGCTTGCGTTAGCTCATCAAAGCATTGTTAACATCCGCAAAGATACAATCCACAAACTTACCTCTTGGCTTTGCAAAAACCACGCAGTCATTGGATTAGAAGATTTAAATGTTTCCGGTCTGTTGAAAAACCACAAGCTAGCGGGTGCGATCGCTGATTCGGCATTCTATGAGATTCGTCGTCAACTCGAATATAAATCCGAGTGGTACGGGTGCCAACTGGTATTTGCAGATAGGTTCTATCCATCAACTAAAACCTGTTCAAGCTGTGGTCACATTCAAGAAATGCCACTGAAAGAACGAGTTTTTAATTGTGAGGCTTGCGGTTACACCGCTGATCGCGATTTGAATGCAAGTCGTAATTTAGAACGATACGCCGGGGGCTACCTGGTTTGAGCCTGTGTTAGTGGGAAGTGCCGACACCCCACGCAATCCCAGTTATCTGGAAGAAAGCAGGAAGGGAACTTTAATACGGTTTGAGCCGTGTTGTGTAAGTTTTCCGTAGCAGGTTGGTTCGAGTCCAACTCCGGGATACTCTTAAACCGTCATTAATCGGTACAAAACCGGATAATACGGTCAAGGTGCAATTTATTGTTGCCTGAGGGAGGGGTGGTCATGCAGTAATTGGAGTCAAACCTTCCACCCGTCTGTCTAG
>NZ_JAAHHM010000103.1:0-24320 GCF_010692445.1 Moorena sp. SIO3E8
AGGATTTTATTTCCACCTGGATGTAGCTAGTTTTAGCTTTATTCAAGCAGAAGATTTAGCCTATTCTATTTGGATACCCCTAGTTCCCATTAATACCAAATATCAGCACGGAGGGATGGCATATGTACCTCAAAACGTTTATCCTGCCTCTGGGTATTTTTCCCTGATTTATGAACTAGTACAACACGAAAATATTGCCGAATTTTGTCAAACTGAAGATTTTAAATTTTTTAACTTTCCCCATGCTTCCAAAGTGGAAGAATTGATTCTAGAGAAAAATAAAGTAGAAGATGACTTTGAAGTAGGTGATGCTCTGTTACTAAACAAATTCGTTTGGCATAGGAGTGCCCCCCTGAGGGAAGGAAAGTTACCATCGAGGATGGCATACACAATGCGTTTTGTGGATTCCCAAGCCCGCTATGGGAAAAAGTTTCTTGATGATTTTAATTACATGGTGAAAGCTATGGGGGATGATCCTTTAACTTCCTTTGGTTATAAATTAACCGATCTTAAAGAGGGTGATTTAATCTCTAAGAGTAAATTTGTTTATAGCTCTAACTTATGCTAAATCCTACATCCTGATTTATTAAAAGCTTATGTCTTTGCTAGTCAACAAAATCACTATATCCCCAGAAGAAAAAAACTCTTTTGCTGAGAATGGGTTTGTCAAACTCAAAAAACTATTTACGGATGAAGCAATCGATAAATTACGGAATTTAATCGCCCAATCCAATCAAGTAAAAAGAGTTCCCGAATCTTACAGTGGTGATTTTTCCAGACTGGGCTATGACCTAGAAAATGCCGTAACCCAAAAAATCTATTCCCACGAAAACTTTAAAAATACCCTAAAGCAATTAATCGAAAATGAATTAATCTTCACCCAAGGTGTGGGATTTGAATTAAAACCAAACAGAAAAGGATTTCATTTCCATCTAGATTTAGTTAGCTTCAACTTCATTAAACCAGAAGATTTAGGATATTCTATTTGGATACCCCTAGTTCCCATTAATACCGAAGAGCAACATGGAGGCATGGCATATGTACCACGAAAGGCTTATCCAACCTCTGGGTACTATGCCCTCCGGTACGAACTAATACAACACAAAGATTTTGCAGAATTTTGTCAAACCGAAGAGTTTAATTATTTTGAGTTTTTCTATGCTTCTAAAGTTGAAGAGATGGTTTTAGATAAAAATAAAGTAGAAGATAGCTTTGAAGTGGGTGATGCCCTTCTACTAGACAAATTTGTTTGGCATAGAAGTGTCCCCCTCCTGGAAGGAAAATTACCATCGAGAATGGCATACACGATGCGTTTTGTAGATTCCCAAGCCCGCTACTCAAAAATTTTACTTGATGGTCTATACTCCCTGATAAAATCTAAAGGTGATGATACTTTAACTTCCTTTGGTTATAAATTAACTGACCTTAAGGATGGTGATTTAATTTCTAAAAGTAAATTCGTTTCATGCTAATTAAATTTTGTAGCATTCATGACGGTTTCCTGTGAAGACTAAACTAATGAAAACATAAAAAAACATGAATGTAAATACAAAAAGTTCCTATCCAAATAATCCCATAACTACCTTTTATTCCCAAGAAGAACAACAGTTGCGCATAAATCTTGCTGCTGCTTACCGCTTGATTCACTATTATGGGATGACAGACATGATCTACACCCATATTTCCGTGCGCATTAAAGAGGAACCACCAATATTCCTGATTAATCCCTATGGTATGATGTTCGACGAAATATGTGCATCAAATTTGGTTCCAGTGGATGCTAATGGCAACAAAATTGACCAGGCAGACGCGGAAGTAAATCCTGCTGGATTTACAATACACAGTGCTATTCATTTAGGTTGCCCTAATGCCCATGCAATCATCCACACCCATACTGTTAGTGGCATGGCTGTTGCTGCTATGGAAGAGGGTTTGTTGCCCCTTAACCAAATTTCCATGGAATTTTATAATCGGGTTGCCTACCATGATTATGAGGGCATCTCACTTGACCTGGATGAGCGAGAAAGGCTGGTGGCATCTCTGGGAAACAAGAAATGTTTAATCCTCCGTAACCACGGTCTTTTAACTGTAGGTGAAACAGTGGCAGAGGCGTTCTACTACATGTACTACCTGAATAAGGCGTGCGAGATTCAGGTTAATGTGTTAAGTAGCAACGCCAAGCCGATAATACCACCACCTGAGATTTGCGAACATACAGCAAAGCAGTTCGAGGGTCCATTCCTCCAGAACAACCGAGAATTCCAGAGTGTATGGGAAGCTAATCGCCGTTTGCTCGATCGGCTCGATCCCTCTTATATTGACATACTGCCAGCCAAGTTACCCTAGGAAAAATCATGTCATCTTCAAATATACAAAAAAACTACGATGTCGTTATCGTCGGAGGTGGACACAATGGACTAATTGCTGCTTGTTATCTTACCAAAGCTGGTCGCTCAGTTTTGGTGCTAGAACGACAAGATAAGGTAGGAGGAGCAGTTGTTTCAGAACAACTATTTCCAGGTATCGAAGCGAAACTCTCAGTGTATGCCTATCTAGTGGGAATGCTCCCACCAAAAATTATCTCAGATCTAGATTTAAATTTTCAATTCCGACAAAGAAATCCGGCTTCCTTCAGTCCATTTGAGAAGAATGGAAAACATCAGGGTTTATTGATTAGTAATGAATCTGAAATAGTCACTGAGCATTCCTTTAAGCAACTCACCGGAAATTTAGAGGAATACCAAAGCTATCTCAAGTTTCATCAACTGCAAAAGTCTTTAGGAAAGCACATCTGGCCTTCGTTGCTTGAACCGATGCAGACGAGAGATGAAATTAAAAATCGCTTTCAAACAGAAGAAGAAAAGCTAGCTTGGCAGTTATTTATAGAGCAACCTTTGGGAGTTGCTATTGAAGAATTCTTTCAAAGCGATTTGGTGCGGGGTTTAGTATTCACAGATGGAACGATTGGAACCTTTACCCATCCCCATGACTCGTCCTTAAAACAAAATCGGACGTTTCTCTATCATATTATTGCCAATGGTACAGGGGATTGGTGTGTTCCAGTGGGTGGTATGGGGAAGCTGACAGAGGAACTTGTTGCTCAATGCAAAAAAAATCGTGTCGAGATACTCAACCATGCTGAAGTCACCAAAATAGAGCCAAACGAAGGGCAAGCAACCGTAAAGTTCCAACATAATAACCAAGAAAGCTATGTCAGTGGAAGATATGTCTTAGTTAATCTTGCTCCGAAAAAACTTTCCCAACTGTTGAGTGGGTATAATCCTCCCAACGATCCCAAAGATGAAGGATCGTTTATCAAAATTAATATGGTTTTAAGGAAGTTACCCCGTTTGAAGGCAGATTACGATCCTGTAGAGGCATTTACTGGAACATTTCATGTCAACGAGGGTTATCAAAACATCATCGATAGCTACAAAATGGCTTGTGAAGGAGTGATCCCAGAACATCCCCCTGGCGAGTTTTATTGTCATAGTTTAACGGATGATTCTATCCTCTCCCCATCTCTGAGAGCAGAAGGTTACCAGACCCTAACTTTATTTGGGTTGGAAATGCCTTATAGCTTATTTGTTAAAGACAATGAAACAGAGAAACAGAAAGTATTGGAGAGGTATCTTAATGGGGTAAATCAATATTTATTAGATCCCATAGAAGATTGTATAGCGCGGGATGAAAATGGTCAACTTTGTGTTGATGTAGCAACTCCAGTGGATGTGGAACGAGAAGTAGGCATTCCCACAGGTCATGTCTTTCATCAATCTCTTTCCTGGCCTTTTGTAGAATCAGAAGAAGAACGGGGAATGTGGGGTGTGGAGATTGGCTTTGATAATATCTTCTTGTGTGGTTCTGGAGCTAAACGGGGAGGATGTGTTAGTGGGATTCCAGGGCATAATGCAGCTATGAAGATTATAGGGGGTTGATGCTAAGGATTACTTGATGCTGTTTTTCAGTCTAAATTATGAAAGTTTTATTGTGTAGCGATAGCGCAACACTAGCAGTGAACTTACTAGCATCACAACTATCAGACCATGAAATTATCACCTGTCCCTCAGATACTATTATCAAGTATTTAGATAGTGTTGATGTTGTGATACCTTGGATGGCTAACATTGATGCTTCAATCATTGCCTCTGGACACTTTGGTTTAGTGCAAGAGTTTGGTGTCGGTATAGAAACTATAGACATTGAGGCAGCTACTCGTGCTGGAGTATGGGTAGCACATGTACCTGGGAATATTTCTGGCAATGCTGATTCCGTTGCCGAACATGCCATCATGCTAATGCTCATGCTCTCGCGACACATAACAACCACACAGCAATCATCTAAAAGTGAAGACTGGAGTGCAAAAGCAGGTATTGCCTTATTGGGAAAAACAGCTTGTATCGTTGGACTTGGTGACATTGGTACGGCATTAGCGGTACGCCTAAAAGCTTTTGGAATGCGTCTTGTTGCGGTTCGGCAACACCCAGAACGTGGTGCGTTACCAGAAACAGGGATAGAAAAAGTTTACGGCTCTAATAATCTTTCTGAAGCGTTATCAATTGCTGACTATATTATCTTGTGTGCCGAGTATACTAAAAACACTCATCATCTGATTAATCAGAACACACTAGCAGCAATCAAACCTGGAGCATTTCTCATCAACGTAGCACGGGGTGGTTTAGTGGACACAAATGCTTTAGAAGCAGCACTAGAGAAGGGACATTTAGCAGGAGCTGGTCTTGATTTAGTTGACTCCCCCACGGATTCTCTTGATCAGCAAAACGTAATTATTACTCCACACATTGCTGCCATAACCGACGTAAGTTACGATGGTATTGCGGCTGTGGTGATTGATAACATTAGACGCTACGAACGAGGTGAACAGCCACAATACACCGTCAACACGCCTCATAAGTTACGACGCTGAGAGTAATTATCTGTCTCAATTCCCAACCCGGATGCAATTCCGGTACTTCCAGCACATCCCCATCCCCCAGCACAACCTTATCTCTATTAAGGCGATAAACTTCCATGGTGCGAGTTCTCGGATCCACTAACACCCCAATTTTAGTTCCCAATTCCAGAAATTCCTGGATCTTCCGGCGTAATTTAGCCAAACTATCAGTTCTAGATTTAACTTCAAACATCAAGTCAGGAAGTGACAGCTCCTACACTGACCTTACAGGTTCAGTGTAGGCTTCCCAGCCAATCCGGCCATCGCTTAGGAGGCGCTGGGCTTTAAGAACGGACTGCCCTTCCGCTCTTTTTTTGATATTGATAGCTGCATTATGGTCTCGATCTAGGCTACATCCACAATGGGGACAATCGTGCCACCTTACGTGCAGTTTTTTCGGAACTTTCTTGCCACAATTGGAACAATTCTGTGAAGTATTCTGGGAACTTACTGGAACCGCCAATAAGCCAGCATTCTCGGCTTTGCTTTTTAGGATTTTCAGAAAGCTTGACCACCCGGCGTCCAACACAGATTTAGCCAATCTGGATAAGACAAGTCCTTTGACATTTAGCTTTTCGTGAGCGACTACATCGTATTTTGATAACAAATAATTAGCTGTCTTAAAATGGAAATCTTTCCTTTTATCAGCTACTTTTTTGTGCTGTAACCCAAGTTGCTTGATAGCTTTGAGTCTGTTACTACCTCCCTTTTTCCGTCGGGATACCCGTTTTTGAATAACTTTTAGCCTTTTTTGCGACTTTCGGTAGTATTGGGGAATCTCTATTGTTTCCCCTTCAGAAGTTGTCAAAAACTCTTTAAGACCAACATCAATGCCAACTATTGAATCAGGGTTAATATCGGGATTAACCTCGGGGACGGTATTATCTTCTAGAGATAATACCAAGTAATAGCCATCACACTTTTTGGTGATCGAAGCGGTCTTGATCTTAAACCCATCAGGAATAGGGCGATGCAGTACAACCTTGACCTTACCTATTTTGGGGAGGTTAATTAGATTACCTTCTAGGCACCCTTCTTTCATTTGAGGGTAAGTAAAGGTACGGTAGCGGTGCCATTTTTTAAACCTAGGTCTTCCGCTTCGCCTGCCGTTACTATCTCCTTTAATAAACCTGTCAAAAGCTAGTTTTACTCTCTTAACTACATCTTGGAGTACCTGAGAGTGAATCTCTTTATACCAAGGATGAGTCTTCTTGAGATTGGGTAAAGTCTTTTTCTGGGAGTAGTAATCTGGATTGTCCCTTAATTCGGGAAGATGGCAGACAAGAGGACAAGCATTGATTGAGCAGCGATTTTGTTCGTACCAATAAAACCGGTCAGCCAACAAGTAATTGTATTGAGCACACAGCATCGATAGCCAGTTATCTATCTTAGTTTGCTGATATTTTGTCGGTTTTAACCGGTACTGATACGCGATTCTCATTTGACATTTACTCTTGTTTATCGACCTAGTAATATTATACTTAACGTCCGGTCATATAGCAATGGATATATACTAATTTAATAATAAACAATTAAAAATTATTATTACCGATTTTGAAAAAAAAACAACTGGAACAAGAAGCCAATCACAGAGGAATGAACTCATCTGAGTTGATTAGGAGTTTGATAGCTCGTTTCCCTGTTTGCGTAGCGGAGGCCGTAGGCCAATCCATGCATATCCTGTCCGCGATTCATCCCACACTCATGGCGTAGCATTGAGATGTGGGGCTTCTCGCGGATGAAGCTAACTCCGCGTAACCTTCTGTAGTGCGAGGTAAGCGTTCGGCTAGGATAAAAGAAGCATCGGGAGCGCGGACATCTCCATCTTCGTTTGGTAAACGAAAACCACCACTAGAAGCAGTTACCCTGCCTAGTCTACGAGGTCGTACCCAGTTTGATAACTGGGTAACAATAGCAGCAGCTACTTCATCTGATTCTAACCCTGAAGGACTCATAACAAGAATTTCTCCATCCACTAGTTCCATCTGATAATCAGGATGTTCAGCTTGTAGTTTTTCTAAATCTTTTACTGTTAAACTAGGCATTGTTAAAATCTCCTATTTATAGCGATTATTGCATTTATGAGGTACACTTCTAAACCTCAAAGTCCCCCTTATTAAGGGGGATTTAGGGGGATCCCTTTTCACTTCATGGAAAATAGAATTGCTATATTTAATCAATCAACACCAAATCCAGTATATTGGCGCTTATAAGGAGCATGGTAGGCTAAGACAATATCTTCAGGGGGAACACCCCATTCTACTAATTCATTAGCAACGCCAATTTCTGTGCCATCGTGCTGTATCCAAATTTTGTCGTTTTTAAGGTCAATTTGGAGAACACAGCCTCTTAAACGCCGATTTCCATGCCACCCCACGTTCATCAGTTGATAGTGATCTCCTTGAACATCAAAGATTTTTTGGACTTCAATATCTCCATATCTAGGTTTATATTGCCCGTATTCATTGATGAGTTTTTTGACTAATTCTCTATAGTGTTCTAGTTTTTCCATTGTTTAATAACCTCCTTTTTTCTATCATAAATAATTCATTTTATTTTATATTTTTCTACTGCATTTTGAGTAAAAACCAGAGTAAAAAATGCTTCGTAAACATCTTCGCTAATGGCTAAATACATTTTTATTTCTGGTTCAATATTTTCTAATACCAGGCGATAATTAAGAAACTGTCCTAAAGCACTATGAAATTCAGCAATTAGAGAAGGACGATTAAAAGTTTTAATTTCTACAGCAATTTTTTGTTGATATTTTTGGGCTGCAATTAATTTTTGTGCCCCTAAGTCAACATACATATCAACTCCCCCATAATCAAGATAGAGAGGGTCATCAGTAATTATCCAACCTTCTTTGACTAGGGCGTTTTTAACAGTATCATGAAAGATATCTTTAGCTGGCATAGGATAAGGTTATAAATCATTAGCTGATTACGCATTAAGGTTAGGATATTGATACAAGCAGCAAAAGCTATTGTAGTCAACTTTTAGGTGCGACCCAAGGGCGATTTACTCGCCCATTGGAAAGCGCACCTTTGCCTTTTGCCTTTTGCCTTTTGCCTCTTGCCTTGCGCGTAGCGCTATAATTGCCATCGGGTTATCCCCCAAAACTAAACTATCAATTTATTGAAGCAGTTGCTTTAGTCTTTGGCGAAAGGCTCGTAACGCAGAACTTCTCCCGGTCTCACGGCTTTGAGCTAAAACCTCTGCTACCAGGTCTGGAATTGGTAATCTGGGGAAGGTCGGACTGGTGGTAACTTGCCGGTACTCACCTCCTTGCAATAGGTCAATCCTGAGTTTATTTTTTTCATAGCGCCAGAGTTCAGGCACACCTAAGTTGCCATAGACATCCAGTTGAGTCTTCGAGGTGACATCCACTTCAATGGCTAGATCTGGCGGTGGGTCAATGGTGAGATCGACGCGCCGCTTGCCTCGCATTCTAGCGTGGTTTTGGATGTAGAAGCATTGATCCGGTTCAATGCCACTGTCCATATTTTCTCCCTTGAAGGTAGTGGAACCAAAGCACTCGCAGTCGATTTCTAACTCATCAAGCAAAATTTTCACTAAATCACCGAGCAGTTCTTTATCGACTTCGTGTTCTGGGGTAGGCATTCTGATTTCTAAGGTTCCGTGGCTATAGGCAATACGGGCAGAGCGATGTTCCCCTAGTTCTTCGAGAACAGACTCAAATTCAGCCCACTTTAGGTTATGAATCAACAGTCTTTGGCCTGGGGGAACGGTAAGTTGTTGGAGTAGGAGAGTAACAGCCATGGTGAATGTTTTATAATTTCGGATTGTGGATAAACATCAAAGGTTAATCGTAAGCATATGCGCTACGCGCACGCTAAGCGAACAGCAGTCAGCCGTCAGCCGTCAGCTTTCTGGCACAGGCTTTGGCCTTTGGCCACGCTGTGCGAACGACGCTGTGACATAACTCAGCATTATTCGAATGCTGACCTGTTTTCTTGATGCAAAGCGCGAGTGGGGGAAACCACGGCAGTTGCTCATGGGGGGAACCCCCAAGACCGCACTGCCTTCCCAAGACCGCGCTGCATCGCTTATTCAAAAGCTGTTCGCGTAGCGTGCGCGTAGCGCTAATCGCTGTTCGCTGATAGCTGAATGCTTACAGTTAATTTAATACCAATCGACCAATAGCTTTGAGAGCAGCTAAAACTTGCTCCAGTTCATTTTCCCTGTCAATAGATAAGGCGTAGGAACGACCATAGATGGGAACATCTGCTGGTTGGAGTTTAACAAATACAAACTCTCTCCCATTGACTAGAAAACCAAACCTTGGCTTGTCACTGTTGGAGCCATCCAGCATATAAGCTAGAGCTTGAGGCAGTGCTGCCATCACATCAAACTTGGTACTTTTGGATTCGATCACCAGTATCCAAAGTCTCTGTCGCACCACTAAAACATCTATCCTGCCTCTTACAATTACTTGATTGTCTTCAGCAGCAATTTCCACAGAAGTTTCAGTTCTGATCGAAAAGGGGGGTTGAAAGAATCCAGCGAGATCGAGTAATGGTGATAAAACCACCATTTTTACAGCCTCTTCTAAGAGAGGGCGGCGATTAACCAAGTTAAAGTAGTTGCTGCGGACTCTTTCCAGAGAACGTTTTTCCTCATCCGTTAAAGATGGTAAGTTGTCTTGCCATTCTCGAAAAAATTGATGATCAGTTGTTAATTGTAGTTTAAAGTGTTCTTGCAGTTCTTCTAGGCTAAGATCTTGAGCTTGAATCGTTTGAACCATAATGAGTCATTGGTTGAATCCAGTAAAAAGTAGTAGGGACGTAGGAGGTTAAGTCCATAGGAAATAGAAAAGTAATCCCTTTTGATTCCCAATTTTTCCAAGAGGTCTAGTCTGATTTTAGGCAACTAAGGCATAGCTACCCTTAGTGAGAGTGCTCTTGGAGCCAGTTGAGTAAATCCTCACTGGTCTTAAAATCCCAGATTGCTTCTGATAAGCGTTCTAGATCTTGGGCATTCAAGGCTTCAAGCAATGCGTTCGCGTAGCGTCGGCTTCGCCGAATCGCATTACTTGTTAGTTTTCCAAAGCGGCGCTCAAGCTGTCGCAATAGTAAGCTTCTTTCGCCTTCTACTCGTCCTTCTTCTCTGCCCTCTACTCGTCCTTCTTCTCTGCCCTCTACTCGTCCTTCTTCTCTGCCCTCTACTCGTCCTTCTATTCTTCCCTCTACTCGTCCTTCTTCTCTTCCCTCTATTATTCCCTCTTCTCGTCCTTCCCTTTTGGCTAGACTCAATGCACCTCGCCAGTCCTCCAAGAACATCTCTTGTTTGCGGATCTTTTCCAATTCTTCTACACTCAAGCCCGCTTGATTGGCTATAGTTAAAGCTTGTTCCAGCTGTGGGATTTCCCTCATCTGATCAGGAATAACTTCTAAGCTGGGAGCATCTTTGATAAAATAGATCCACTTATCTACGACACTTTCTAACTCTTCCAGCTGCTTAGTAAATTTGGGAAGTTCCACAAACACCATCTTTAACTCATTTTCCTGATAAGGCAAGTGGTCTTCTTCTTCTTGAAAGTAAAAACTGCTAATGACTTTCTCTGTTGAGGGGAACAGCTTAAAATCAGTGATAGTTAAAGCAATGACCGGATTGAGATCGAAATATCCCTGTCCGGATTTAAGTTGATTCCCGTAGGTTTTGCACAAATTATAAACGACTCGCTTCTCGAAAGCCTCCACATTCCAGAGTTGCATTTCAATGATCACAGTCGTTTTATTGTCTAATACTGCCTTAACATCCAGATAGGTGTCTTTTAAATCAACCACATCCCCCGCACTGTAGGGATCAATAATTTCTAAATCTTGGATGACCGAATTCCCGGAGTAAATCATGGCATTGAGGAAGGAAATCAGAATATCTTTACTCTGATCTGATCCAAATATTTTCTTTAAAGCAAAGTCAGTTTTAGGACTGATGAATTTCATGGTTTTACACGGTTAATTAAACCGTTTAGTTATTAGCTAATGTCTTTACCTTTATAGTAACAGTTTTGGCTGGGATCGTTTGCACTATAATCAGTTATATAGCGAGCGGTTTTCAAAAAAGTGATGGACAAATTTTGGCGTTCCATAAATACGGGATGATTTTAATAGTTTTGTGGCATGGGCATCTTGCCGTGCCATGGGCATCTTGGTGGAACGGGCATCTTGCCGTGCCATGGACATCTTGGTGGAACGGGCATCTTGGTGGAACGGGCATCTTGCCCGTTTCAATTTCCGGGCGGGCACTATGCCCATGCCACTCATATTAATCCCTTGATAGAGATCCGGTGGATTGCTGAAAAGTCGGGATTGATAATCGTGATTTTTTTGGCATCATGGAAGTAGCTCCTATTTAGGTGGGAGGAAAACCGCGCTGGAGATGATTAACGGGCATGACCAGCGCGGTTATTAGTATCAGTCGTCACCTTCTATAGTATAGATAACTCCTCGAAAAAATGCAAGGGTTAATAAAAATATTTTACATTTATTTAAAATTAGTTTTATAGACAATTTTTAGACTCAATTATGTGTAATTTATTGACCTAATTTTTTTATTAACTGAGCTACAAATTCTTGGTTTTTAGGGAGCAGGAATTCACTATGATACCAGGGGTTTTTCTTGCGTCGGACTCAAATGTAATTGGTGGGGAGATAGGGAGATAGGGAGATAGGGAGATAGGGACGCACCCGTTCCCTGTTCCCTGTTCCCTGTTCCCAGATCCGCTGTTCCCTAAAAAACCATAAATATCTACTTAAAGTCGCAAACCGCTATAGAACAAATCTAACCAACAGCAAATCCATCATATTGACGCATAAATGGGGCATGATACCCTAGGACAATATCCTGTTTCGGTATCCCTAATTCAAGTAACTCATTCGCCACCCCAAACTCGGTGCCATCATGTTGAATCCAGATTTTTCCATCAATAATATCAATGTGAATCAAAGGTCCGAAAACACGACGATAATTTTGCCATCCTGCATGAAAGACTTGATAATGATCTTGCTCAGGATCGAAGAATTTATAGACTTTGATCTCTTCATTGGCTAACTTAACCAGACTATGCTTTTCCAAGGTTTCCTGAATCAGACGACGATACTGAATTAACTTATCCACTGCAAAATTACCTCCTGATTTGGCTCATATACCAATAGGTTTATTTTAGATTCTTGAATCGTTTGCTTTGCGAAAGCTTGAGATGAATGCCGTTGGCTAACGTTTTCCTACAAAGCCAGCTTGAAAATCTGCTTTGCGGATAACTTGAACTGGGGAAAAGTCGGGGAAACAATGGGAGTATTTCCCGTAAAGGGCGTCATCTGATATTCCCCATCAACTAAATGACAAACAAAAAATGTGGGTTGCTTGGGGTTGCCAATAAATTTTCTCGCCCCCAATGCGGCATAATCGATCATCCAATATTCTTCGATCCCCATCTCTTCTCTTCGAGACGCTACGCGAACATAATCTCGAAATTTATTGTAGTAATCGTCACGCCAATTAGTTGAAACAACTTCGACGATTAATTTGACGGAATCAGGATTTTGAATAATTGATTCGCTTTCCCAGCGAGATTCAGCCTCCATAACGTCTTGGTTCAAAACGATGATGTCCGGTTCATAACCTGAGTTTTCCCGTTTTGGTTTAACAATTGACTCTCTAGGAATAGTCCAAATGCCTCCTTTGCCTATCTGCCTGATAACTATCAATAGTTGCTCGATCAGGGAACCAGTTAGATCTGAATGTTTCCCCTTTGGCTTGGGCATTTCAATAATTACTCCATCATGTAGCTCGTAACGGACTGCTGAGTTTTCGGGATACCAGCTGATAAATTCATCAAAGCTGTATAATTTCGGTTCGGCTTTGGCTTGAGTCATAGATCGTTCTTCTTGAAGCTGAAATTTATGGTGACAAAATGACACTATTCTGTTATATAGTCTTTATGGCATTTACCAGGTACGCTGATCAACCTCAAAGTCCCCCTTTTTAAGGGGGATTTAGGGGGATCCCTTTGTACCTCATGGGATAGAGAATTGCTATAATGAAAGAAATTGAGGAATAAATTCAGATGGCAAGTACCACTCCTAATGATACTCGTGTGACAGCTAGGCTTCCTGCATCGGTCAAAGATACTTTACAAAAGGCTGGGGATTTAACCGGGGCAACCTTAAATCAATTTATGGTTCATGCTCAGGTTAAAGAAGCCCAAAAAGTGATTAATAAAAATTGAACGTCTGGCTTATTATGATAGATACGGGTTTGAAGGAACTAAAGAGCATCCATTATTGTTGTTTTTGCCTTTATCTAGTTTAGGTAGTGCTTGAGAAGCCAGGAAAATAAATAGAATCGATTAAATCTCAAAAATAGAACTTTCGAGAAGATCAATAACTGCTGTTTCAGCAGTTTGCACCGCTCCTTGAACTGAAGCATGATTAATTGCCAAGTGTTCCCCTGCAAAGAAAACACGAGGATTATCTACGGGATAAGCTTGACCGAGTAATGGTTGATAGTTCTCCCGATCCCCTGGAGCAAAATAGGCATAAGAACCAGAACCAGACTGATTATCTTCATCCCAAATACTATGAATAATATCATCAGTATAGTCTTTAATATCAGGATGCAGTTGGGAAACTTCGTCTAAGGTTAAATCGGTTTTAGCTGTTTCCTCTAAAGTCCTAAATTTCCTGGAATTATCTTCCCAGCGATAAGCAGCAGTTAATACTGATGGCTGATAAGAAATATCCTGATCTTTAGCAACAAAATGAGGTTGAGAAAGGTTTTTTGAGTCTAATTGAGCATTATCAGAAGGATACCAACACTTTTCGAAATTTAAATCCGTAAAGCTACCACCCCCATAGACATGATCGGCAAATTCCCAAGGACGAGCCGTACAGTGTAATAGAGTTTTACTGGCACTGCAATACCCCAAATTGTTAATAGCTTCCCGTTGTTGGCTAGGTAAACTAGGGTCAAAATTAATCTGAGCCAGAGCAGTAGCAGGAATGGTACAGATAATATAGTCAAATTCAGCGGTTTGTTGCTTATCCAGCTTATTCCAGACCAGCCTAACCCCTCTATCGGTCATTTCTATAGTTGTTACTCTGGCTTCAGTCTGGATTATGCCTGATATCCTTTTAACCAAAGCCTTAATTAACGTTTCCAGTCCTCCGATTAGCTCATATTGTTCTACTCGATGCCAAGCAAAGAAGTCAATTAAACCATTTAACAGAGATACTTTGTCGTAATGAATTGCTCCAGTAGCATGACCGAGTAACTCAAAAGCATCGGGAGAAAGATGACTGCGAAAATAGTCGGTAAACGTTAGGGTATCCCATTTTCTAACTTGATCACTGGTGAAAGTGGGTGCAAATAACTCCCATTTCTCTTTTTCGGTCAAAGAATCGATTAATTCTTCCAATAACTGGTCGTAAATTTCCCCAGGGTCTTGTTGCTCATCAGAGGTTAATTTGTAAACACCAAACAACTCTTGGTAACTATCTAAACGAGTTTTTTTACCCCGTAGATAATAAAAAGCGGCGGGATTGTAATTAATAAAAGGTCTTTTTGGTAAATTAAATTTATCTATATAGTGTAATGTGCAGCCATGACTAGTAGGAATTCGCATTGCGCCTAATTCCCCATAAGTCCCATCACTAAAATAATGAGTCTTAATTCTTCCTCCGAGGCGAGAATCAGCCTCTAATACAGTAACTTGATGGTTGAGTTGACTCAGTTCGTAAGCACTAACAAGTCCAGCAATTCCTCCACCGATAATCCCAATTCGTTTGCGAGTACCACCTTGATCGTAGGGACTAAGGGAACCAGGATGACGATACAGGCGCTCAAAGGAAAAAGGTCGCTCTAACTCTTGTGTATGGCGGTAAGGGTTAAACATCGAGGGTTATTCTAAATTAGCTCTTAAACTCACATCTTGCACCATTCTCAATAAGCTTGGTTCATGTAGGGTGGGCAGTGCACCAGACAGATAATGAAGCTTGCAAAGCGCGTTGGTAGGCACTGCCCACCCTACGATTAATGACAATGGTGCAAGATCTGAGTTAAACTCATTTTCCCTCAAAAATGCATTCCCGTAACGGCTCTTTAAGAGCATCACATTTTTTAAGCGATAACTCCCCTAACTGGTTATATCATTTCAGGATAATTACCCTTAATAAAAACCTCCCCCATCTCCCCATCTCCCCATCTCCCCACCCTCCCCGCGCCCCCCTTAATTATGGGTATTCAACCAGACTTGATATTAACCCTTACCAGGGGATTACTCCCCAGACTTGGCTTGAAAACCGCACGTGACACGATCACCATCACCGGCTCCTCCGTGGATGGTTTATGTTGCCGCCAGCTCTTTAAAAACCTTTAACAACCAATACCTTTAACAACTGATAAATGAAATATTTATTATTTAATCCTTAATCCTTAATCGTTCATCCTTTTTTTGACTTCGATGGGATTTTAAGTGAGCGTGAACCCCCCTTACCATTATCTTTCTTACCATTGTCTTTCTTACCATTGTCTTTCTTGCCAGAGTTTTGGGGTTTGACAGGACCATTGAGTTGCTGACGTCCGTTGCGAATTACTCTAAGCATGTCACTGAGGTGCTGCTCAATATTGTAGAGCACTCCGTCAGCGTAGGCATCTGCCCCATTTTGAATTTCCTCACACTCCGCTAGGGTCATTTGGCGCATTTGCTCCAGTTCCTGCTGGGCTTTGCGGCGCATCTGCTCAAGCTCCGATGCCGTTTGCTTGTGCATCGCCTCACACTCTTTTTGAACTTGTTGGCTGATTTGTTGGGCTTCGTGTTCCGCTTGCTGAATAATACCGAGTTCATCTAATATCATTTCAGCACGCCGCTGAGCTGTCTCAATAATTTCTTGAGCATACTGTTCAGCTTGCTGGATAATTGCATCGTGTTCTTCAATTATTCTAGTAGCTTGTTGAAAAGCCAAGGGCAAATTTTCCCGCACCAAGTCGAGTTGAGCCAGCAACAGTTCTTCATCAATCAGGGTGCGCCGGGTAAAGGGGATGTGGGGGCTATCGAAGATGATGTCCTCGATATAGTTAAATTGCCCCTGAATATCTATGTCTCCTGATCCAGGATTAAAGGATTCAGTCTGGTTTGGGGGTTTGTTTTGCTCGGGTGGGTCGTACCGGGATGATTCTTGGCGTAACATCGGTATATATCTAAGGCAACCTGTTGGGGGACAAGATGATCGACGGAGCCGCCAAATTTGGCAATCTCTTTGACTACGCTACTACTCAAGAAACTATATTCGTTAGAGGTGGCGAGAAAAACCGTTTCGATTTCATCCCAGAGGGTATGATTGGTATGAGCCATCTGGAGTTCCTTCTCAAAGTCAGAAAGCACCCTTAACCCTCGCAAAAGTACTTGAGCTTTCTTCAGTTTGGCATATTCCACAGTTAAACCGGTGAAACTGTCCACTTCAACATTAGGTAAGTGTTGGGTGCAAAGTTTAATCTGCTCGACTCGCTCAAGCACTGTGAACAAGGGAGATTTAGTGGGATTGCGCAACACCGTCACAATCACCTTATCAAAGAGTCTACAGCCACGCTGGATGATGTCAAGGTGTCCTAGGGTAATGGGATCGAAGCTGCCTGGATAGATTGCAATCACGACGCAAGTATTACCAATTGGTTCAAGGAGTGATTATATAGCTTGTTTAATGGCCATGACATACTCAACTAATAGTTAAGCTATTAGTTATTAACTCATTGGTGATTAGCCACTAGTCATTAGTTGGGTGCATCTCATATTTGAAAATGTTCTGTAGGGTGCGTTAGGGGCGGTCGCCCTAATTTTCCGCCTCTTCGTGCCTGGTTGCGACAGCCAGCCCCGTAACGCACCACCGGGTCAAACAGGAAAAGTGAGATGCACCCTCATTAGTTATTGGTGATTAGCTTTTTTTGATATAGTATAGAGCATTTTAATTGCAGCCCTAAACTGTCCCCCCTCCATCCGCCATCCGTTCCATCCGTTAACCCATTTACATCATATATTAAGCCATCCGTTGCGCCATCTGCCTATTGCCCATGCTACGCTGATCAGCAATGTGTTCACTACGCACACTCTGTGTGACGACCCGGTTAACCTTAACCGATGAAACGCCTATGGTACACATCAAGCGAGTGGAACTCTCGCGGTTCAAATCCTTCGGCGGCACCACAAAAATCCCGCTCCTGGAAGGATTTACCGTAATTTCTGGGCCAAACGGGTCAGGCAAATCCAACATCCTTGATGCTCTTCTATTTTGTCTTGGTATCGCCAGTTCCAAAGGAATGCGAGCTGAACGCCTTCCTGATTTAGTTAACCACAATAAAGAACATCGAGGCACTGTCGAAGCCAGTGTCACAGTTACCTTTGACTTATCTGACTTCAATAACTATGACGAGTTAGACGAACCGTTACAGGTTACAGAGTTGGACGAACCGTTACAGGTTAGGAAGTTGCAGGTTGTTCGCGAAGCGTGGCCACAAGGCCAAGGTTCAGAAAATAACCTTGGCCAAAAGGCCACGCTACACGAACAACCCCATAACCTTCAACCTGATAACCTTCAACCTGATAACCTTCAACCCAATAACCTTCAACCCAATAACCTTCAACCCAATAACCTTCAACCAACTAACCTTCAACCCAATAACCTTCAACCCAATAACCTTCAACCAACTAACCTTCAACCAACTAACCTTGGCCAAAAGGCCACGCTACGCGAACAACCGTCAACCCCTGAGCAACCTTCAACCCCTGACCAACCGTCAACCCCTGAGCAACCTGTAACGGATCTAGAATGGAGTGTTACCCGACGGCTGCGAGTCACTAAACAAGGTAATTACAGTTCCCAGTACTACATCAATGGTGAACCCTCTACTGTTACTGCACTTCATGAACAACTCAATCGCTTGCGGGTTTACCCAGAAGGCTACAATGTTGTCCAGCAAGGAGACGTGACTAGTATTATCTCAATGAAATCCCGAGAAAGGCGGGAGATTATTGACGAATTAGCTGGAGTTGCTGCCTTTGACCGCAAAATTACCCAAACTAAACAAACCCTCGCCACTGTCAAAGAGCGAGAAGAACGTTGCCGAATTATTGAACAAGAACTGACGGCTCAACGCGATCGCTTAGCTGCTGACCGTGCTAAAGCTGAGAAATATCAAAAACTCCGTGCTGAACTCCAACAAAAGCAACAGTGGGAAATTGTTCTAAAATGGCGATTGCTCCAGAAGCAAGTATCCCAAGTCCAACAGCAGATTGATGCTGCTAATACAAAAAAAGCCCAGCTTATTGCTCAGATTACTAGCATTGAGGAACAAATTAACCAAACTACCACTGAACTTGACCAACTCAATGCTCGGGTCAAAGCCTTAGGCGAAGAAGAACAAATTGCGATCGCATCCACCCTTGCCACTCAACAAGCTGAACAACGTCAACTACAAACCCGACAGCAGGAACTAACTGAGAATCTACAAAATGCCGCTGTCAATCTCCAACGTACACAAGAGACAATTCAACAAGTCGAGCAAACCCTGCAACAGTTGATTGCAGAAAAAAATGATCTAGAGACCTTATCTAAAACCTCCTTACAAGTGGCACGGGATGAGGCTCAAGCTACTCTCAACCAAAGCCGAGAACAAGCCAATGCGATCGCAGCCGCTAGTGATGCCTGGGTACAACAACAAACCACCCTCACCAAGCAGATCGACACCCTACTCAAAACCATCAACCCCCAAAGAACCGAGCAAGCTCAACTCCAAGAGCGTCAGAATCAGCTAAATCGACAAATCCAAGACCAAACCCAGCAACTGCAAACCTTAGAACCAGAAATCGCCACTAAGCAAACCCAAGCTGTGGCATTAGAGACCCAATTAAGCACTTATTCCCAACAAGTCCAGTCCCTCGCCCAATCCCTAGGGAATACCGAACAACAACTACAACTCCAACAACAAACCCAAACTCGCCTGCTCGGGGAACAACGGCAAAAACAACGGCAACTCGATAAACTAGAAGCCCAAGCCCAAGCTCAACAAGAAGCCCAAGGGACTTTTGCTACTAAAGTTATCCTAGAAAGTAATCTAATAGGGGTTTGTGGATTAGTCGCCCAATTGGGTAGAGTTGAACCCCGCTATCAGCTAGCCCTAGAAATTGCCGCTGGCGCACGCCTCGGTAATTTAGTGGTAGAAGATGATAGTGTAGCAGCGGCTGGGATCGAACTCCTCAAACAAAAACGCGCTGGCAGAGCCACCTTCTTACCTCTGACCAAAATCCAACCTAGGCAATTTACCGAAACGGTTGTGCTACGGTATGCTAAGGGCTTTGTTGACTACGCCATTAAGCTAATCGATTGCGACCCCCGTTACCAAAAAGTCTTTGCCTATGTGTTTGGGTCTACAGTAGTCTTTGAAACTCTCAATGATGCCCGTACCTACTTGGGTAAACACCGCATTGTTACCCTAGATGGGGAAATCTTGGAAATAAGCGGTGCCATGACTGGTGGTAGCACCAGTCACCGTTCGGGATTGCACTTTGGTACCAGTGACACCATGGAGTCCTCTGAAATCCGTACCTTGCGAACCCGGTTAGGGGAAATTGAACAGATTCTAAACCATTGCGAGGGATTGATTACTACCGAATCTGCCTCGGTCAAACAAATTACCCAGGAATTGACAGAAACTAGGGCAAAACACTCGGAAACAAAATTACGTTTGGAACAGTTAAAAAGGGAGATTGAGCAATCTCAGACCAATCAAGGCCAAATGCGTACGCTTCTGGCTAAAAACAACCAAGAAATCTCCGCCGCTACTCAACGGCTAGAGACCATAGCGATAGAGTTACCCCAACAAGAATCCCAACTTGCCGACTTACGGCAACAACTGGCTCAACTGGAGGAGTCTCAAACTCATAACGAGTGGCAACAGATTCAGAACATCATTAAAACCCAAGAAGCTCAGTTGCGCGAGTGTGAACAAGCCTTGAGAAATACCGAGAAACAGCTACAACAGAAGGAGAATCAGCAACAGCGCCTGAGGGATCAACTTACCGAAGGCCACCGCAAAATAGCAGACTATCAAACCCAAATCGAATCTTGGCAACAGCAGCAATCAGCAATTAACACTCAGTTAGAAACACTCACCAAGCAAATTACTGAAACGACAGTTGCCTTAAGGCAGTTAGAGGAGAAATTGGGGCAAGAGAAACAAAAACGCGATCGCACCGAGCAACACCTACAAAACCTGCGCCAACAACACCAAGAAACCTCTTGGCAACAGCAAAAACTTCAAGAAACCCAGTCTGCTAGAGCCGAAAAACTTGCTAGTCTCCAAACTCAACTCCAAGACCAAGCTGCTGAATTACCAGACCATATACCAGAAATACCTCCAATTGTCAATAAAAATTCCCCCTCTAGTGATAAAAAAAGCTCAGAGGGAATTGCCCTTGACTCCCTAGCTGCTCAACTAGAACAACTACAAAAGGAACTGCGCAACGGACAGAAACGTCTACAGGCTATGGAACCCGTGAATATGCTGGCCTTAGAAGAATATGACCGAACTCAAGCTCGCCTCCAGGAACTGTCTGAGAAACTCGAAACCATAGCTGGTGAACGTACTGAACTGTTGCTAAGGATAGAAAACTTTACCACCTTGAGATACCGTGCTTTCAAAGAAGCCTTTGATGCCGTCAATGAAAATTTCCAAGCCATCTTTGCTGAACTGTCCGATGGGGATGGTTATTTACAACTCGATGATCCAGAGGACCCCTTTAGCGGTGGACTAAACCTGGTGGCGCACCCCAAAGGTAAACCGGTGCGGCGGCTAGCATCTATGTCAGGAGGAGAAAAATCCCTCACAGCCCTTAGCTTTATCTTTGCCCTACAACGCTACCGCCCCTCGCCATTTTATGCTTTTGATGAAGTCGATATGTTTTTGGACGGGGCAAATGTCCAGCGATTAGCTAAAATGATCAAACAACAGGCTAAACTTGCGCAATTTATTGTAGTGAGCTTACGCCGTCCTATGATTGAGTCTGCTCAACGCACCATTGGTGTTACCCAAGCCAGGGGAGCATACACTCAAGTCTTGGGTTTAAAACTATCACCCAAAAGTACGGTTAACTAGATAAAATCCCATTGATCAAATCCAGTATTATTGTAAGCATTCAGCCCAAGGCTAATCAGCTATAAGCTATTCATGATTGGTTTTGGAGAGAACCGACCCACGAACCCCTCGTCCGAAGGGGGTCCTGTACGAAAAAAACTGATGTTCAGAGGTTATATATAACCTCTGTAGTCTGTTGATTAACTATCAGGGTGGCATTACCTTAGCTGAAAGCTGTTCGCGTAGCGTGGCCATTCGCGTAGCGTGGCCAACGGCCAAGGCCTTTAGCTGAATGCTCACGTAATTAATGCTCACGTATTATTTATTTTTAATCCATCAGGAGTATAGCTCAGGAAAAGCGAGATATAATGACAACGGAACAAATTCGTCCACGCTCCGATATCTTAAATACTCAGGTAATTACCCGTGACAATGGCAAACGCCTCGGAGTCGTCAAGGAGCTCTTGGTAGATATAGACAGACGCCAGGTTGTGGCACTGGGTCTGCGAGACAACCTCCTGGCAGTAGCCGGTATGCCAAAGTACATGCTCCTGAGCAGCATTCGACAATTTGGTGATGTCATCCTGGTAGATGATCAAGACGTTATCGAAGATATTGATGTCGATGCCTATAGTACCCTGATTAACAGCGAAGTGATCACCGAAACCGGTGAACTCTTAGGTCGGGTTAGAGGCTTCAAGTTCAATGTAGAAGATGGCACCGTTTCCGCCCTAATCATTGCATCGATAGGGTTGCCCCAAATACCCGACCAGGTTATTAGTACTTATGAGCTACCCATTGATGAAATTGTCAGCAGTGGTCCAGACCGATTAATTGTATTTGAGGAAGCTCAAGAGCATCTGGTCCAGTTAACCGTCGGGGTATTAGAACGTATGGGGGTTGGCAGACCCCCTTGGGAAAAGGACACAGAAGACCCCTACTATACTCCAACGGCTAGACCAGAAAATCAACTGGGAACCGGGATTCCAATACGTACTCCGATCTCTCAGACAGTAGAGAATGCCAACCGAGCTCAAGATGCCTGGGATGACGATTGGCAAGAGCCAGAACTAGAGCCGATCAGACGAGAAGCACCAGTTCCGAAGAAGTATGTCGAAGCCAGATTAGAAGAAGATAACTGGAGCGATGAACGGGAAGAGTCCCCTCAGCCAGTGCGCTACGAGCAGCCAGTCTATAGCTCACCTGAGCCAAACTATGGTAAAACTAACACCCAGGACTATGACAAGTACGAAGTCGAGGGTGATGCCTGGGATGATGACCGCTCCCCAGAGCCTTACAAAGCACCGCGAGTCAACATTCCTGAGAAAAAGAAAGCTCCAGAATACGAAGAAGAGGCTGGTTACTAATACATGATCACTGTTGACAGTTGTTTGTTGACAGTTGTTTGTTGAGGGTTAGGGAACAGATATAGCGTTGATCATAGTTATGAGGTACACTCAATTTTCCCAACCCCTACTCCCTACTCCCTACTCCCTACTCCCTACTCTCTACTTATTTCTTGGTTAACACAAACAAACTCCCCTGATTCCCCCGTCCAATGCGCAGGTCATCGTCAAGATAGGTGATCTCTAACCAACCCTGTTGGTTGTCCCTATTGATGGGAAAGTCAATAGCTGGGAACTTTTTGCCAGCTTCGATTTGCTCAATGAAATCATTGGCAGAGCTATAGCTCAGCAAGCTTTGTAGACCAATGATAGACCTGTCGAACCTAACATTAACCCGGCATTGAGATACTGGCTCAAATTTAGCACAAACACAGACAACACCTTCGAGATAAGGAATACCAGATAATTCAGCGATGTTGTAAATTTTAGTATCTGAGGTACGAACACATTGGTAGATTTGACCCAGTTGTACCAAGGGAAATCCGTCAAGATTCAAAAGTTCTTGACTCGTGGTATATAGCAGACGCCAGTTACCATCTAGCAAGTCTTGCGCCTCAAGGGGTCGAGGGGTGGGGTTTCTCCCTTCCAGTTGAGTAACTGCTGCGAGTATTGCTGTTTTATCGGTTTTGCTTGCTAATAGACCACGATTCTTTCCTGCGATCGCTTCTAAGAGTTCCGCCTTGCCAATCATAAAATTTCCTCTAGCTGACTGCTAGACTCAAAGTTAAAGGTTTTCACCTTGTCCATATTAGCTGAAGACGCCTATGTACAATCCTGCTCTACGTGAACTACATCGTGATCAACTCGCTGAGGTCATTCCCCTTAAGCAAGAAACTTCCCTTTTAGATTGGTTAGAGTCTAATAATCGCCTGATCCCACGGGAGATTTTAGAGGAAGAAAATCCCCTAGGTGATGACGTAGAAATCTCTGAACTGATGGGGGTAGAGGACAATAGCTACGAGGAGGAGGAAGAAAGTTTGAATTAACACTAACTAGTTTTACCAAATAGTCTAGTTTTAGCGAATAATTTTAGGCGAATTGGAACCGAATAGCCATCAGAAATGATTCACAATGTAACCGTTGCTGAATCATTTCTGAAATTCTGTTTTATCAACTAAATTATACCAAAAAAAACACCGTTTTTAAAACCTAATTATCCATGAATTGACTGATCCGATATTCACTATTATTGGTCAGTCTAACAACTGCATTTCTGGCGACACTAAACCCATACCATTTGAGACCGAATTTAGCGTAGATGCAAACGGCACAATAACAACCCATCACTCGAATTAAAACATAGCACAAATGAGACCAGTGCGATCGCCTGATCTGGTTTGGTGAGCAAATGGGCGAGCTGGTCAAATCATCAAATTCTCACAATTTGCCCACCCTACCCCTACTGTTGCTAGTTCTTGTAGGGTTGGCAGTGCATGAGTGCGATCGCTCCCACTCCGCCGCTTTTCGGTTGAAGCAGGGTCAAGCGGTTATCTGAGATACTGCTCAAGTGCCTCTGTCACTAGCTGGTTCAAGTTTATCCCTTGTTCAATAGCTGCGTATGCAGCACGTCGATGAAGGTTGGTTCCAGGTCTGATGTTAACGCTTCCCTTGAAAGGCTTTTCCGGTTCTATCCCTTTGAGTTGACCAAAAATTTGGGTCTCAAGCCCCGTCCTTCTAGGACGGCTTTTTTTGTGCTATAATATTACGTAGAGTTATTCCACGTCAAAATGATCGTCTTAGAATTTAAGGTCAAAGGGAATAAAACTCAATATGCCGCCATTGATGAGGCGATACGGACTGGTCAGTTTGTA
>NZ_JAAHHM010000104.1:0-24206 GCF_010692445.1 Moorena sp. SIO3E8
ACCGTTTTGCTCACCAATCAGTACAAGCCTAATCCTTCACTAGCAGGAGATATTGAAGTTTCAGCTACTCTAGGTTCGTTAGTGCCAAATGTGGCAATTCAGAACGGTCAGGTATCGAAGGGAGGATCAGTTACTATCGATTCTCGCGGTAGCATTACCCTCAACGGTATAGTTAATACCATTGCTATTCCAAGTAACGATCCGTCTAACCCTTTCTCTGGCAATGGCGGTGATGTCACGTTTTTGGCAGATAATAACATCACCCTTAATCCAGGTTCTTTAATTGTTTCTGCTGGAATAGTGGGGGGTAAGATCACCCTCGAGAGTGGTAGCAATTTTTTGCTTGATGACGCTGGTGTTTTTAGCGCTACAACTGGAGCAGGTGTAGGAGGAAATTTAATTGTCAATGCCTCTGAGTCAGTGACATTAATTAATAGAGAAGGGTTAGCCTTCAGCAATTTCGTAAAATTGCTCAACGAGTTGAGCAATTCTGACAACGAATTTACCAATTCAGAACCCCTACAACTGATCCTCCAAGAAGTTTTGAATGGGTTTGGCTTGGCAACGATTACAACTGGACCAGGGGACGCTGGGAACTTAACCATTACTGGGAAAACCATTAACATTGAAACCTTGAGTATCCAAAACCAAGCCCAAAACCAAGAATTACGGAGTCTAGCTGGAGCTACTACAGCTATTACAAGAGATATTACTCGCAACACTGGAGCTACTACAGCTACGACAAGAGATAGTAGTGACAACAGTGGAAATTTAACTGTTTACCCTGAGTCGGGGGAAATTGTGGGTAACGAAACGGGTCCATTTATCCCTACTCCTATTGACGTCTCTCGACTGATTGAAAAAAACCTCTGTGCTGCCGGTGAGGGCACCGAATTTACTGCCACAGGTAGTGGTGGCTTACCGATTTCTCCCAAGGAAACCCTAAACCCTATTGCTACCTGGGACGATTCCCGTATCACTGAGCAACCTCAAACTAGGATCAGAAAAGATCGGTCAAGGTCAACGCAGGATCAGCAACCTCAAACTAGGATCACGAAACGTCGCTTAAGGTCAAGGCAGCATCAAATACAGATTAATCAACCACAGACCAAGAACCCTAAACCTAAACAAATTGTGGAAGCCCAAGGCTGGGTTATGGGTGCCAACGGGGAGGTAATTCTCACCGCCCATCCAGTCATAGTGACTCCGAAGGGTACTTGGTTACACCAAGTAGATTGCCAGAGGCTTCAGGAAACCCTTAAGCGGCTGCGGTGAGTTTTCCTGGGAAACCAGAGCGTATTACCTGATAAGGGTAGGTTTTTTACATTTGGGTCGGGAGTCGGGAATCGGGAATCGGGAGTCGGGAGTCGTTAGAAGCGGGAAATGGGAAGCTTAACAAGGAGGAAGCCAGAGGATAGATCCCCCTCCCGTCCCCCTTAACAAAGGGGAAGCCAAGCAGTCGCATTTCCCTGCTCCCTACTCCCTGCTCCCTACTCCCTGTTCCCTGTTCCCTGTTACCTGCGCGCAGCGCTATAGATTGAGATAAATGAAGCGCCTAATTCAGTTTATATTAATGACTTTGTTGGGGCTAATGTTAAGCCGTGCTTTACAGGCACTCCCCTCTGCTGCCCATCAGCACTTAGCCATTAGCCATCAGCGATCAGCGATCAGTAATCAGCACTTAGCCATTAGCCATCAAACCTCAAGCCTCAATAACAGTGAGCAGAACGCAACAGTAAGCAGGAGACAACAGGAAGCAGGAAGCACAAAGCCCTACCTGCTGCTGAAAACAGGCAAAGACTATTACGATGCTGGAGAGTATTCTAAGGCTGCAGGAAAATTGCAGCAGGCGGCACAAGCTTATCAAGCCACAGGCGATATCCTCAACCAAGTCCAAGCTCTGTGTTTGTTGTCCTTAGCGAATCAGCAACTTGGGAAATTAGATCAAGCCCAAGCAGCCATTGACTCCAGTTTGTTGTTGCTAGAAACCTTATCCAGGGGAGGTGAGGGAGTATGGGCCCAAGCGTTGAACACTAAAGGGCGTTTGCAATTGCTACAGGGAAATGCTGAAGCTGCCCTGGATAACTGGAAAGATGCTGAAGTACGGTATGCTAAAGCCGATGATAGCCTTGGTGTGCTTGGTAGCCAAATTAATCAAGCCCAAGCCATGCAATATTTGGGACTTTACGGTCGAGCCAAAACGCTATTGACTGAGGTAAAAGAAACTCTGCTGGCACAACAGGATTGTTCTGTTAAAGCTATTGGCTTATACAATCTTGGTAATGTGCTTCGACAAGCAGGGAATTTAGAGGAATCTAAACAGACCTTAGAGACCTTAACCGAAAGTTGCACAGTCGAACAAGGAATACAATCTCAAGAATCCCAGAGTCAAGTGTTACTGAGTTTAGGTAATACTGAGGGAGCCTTAGCCAAAAGAGCAAAAGACAGGAATAACGACAAAGAATTCCAGGAGCATATCCAAGAGGCGATAACTTACTATCAACAAGCAGCAGCAACCACCACCTCACCCATTACCAAAATTCAAGCACAATTGAATCACCTAAGTTTATTGATAGAGACAGACCAGGGCAAATCTGCTCAAGGGTTGTTGCCACAAATCCAGACATTACTGACTAAATTACCATTGAGTAGAGCATCAGTTTACGCCCAGGTAAATTTCGCTCAAACTCTGATTAAGATCAGCAATGAAGAATTGCGCACGCAAATTCCCAGGCAAATTCGTAATTCCCAATACATTGTTCAACTACTCAGCACTGCCATTCAGCAAGGGCAAACCCTAGAAGACAAACGAGCAGAATCCTATGGCCTAGGCATCCTCGGTCACTACTTTGAACAAACCAAGGATTGGTTAAATGCCATAACCTTTACTAACTCAGCCCTTGTGATTGCCCAAGAGATTCATGCACCGGATATTGCTTATCAGTGGCAGTGGCAAATGGGACGTTTACTTAAGGTTAAAGCCGAACAAGCCACTACCACTAGCAATGGTGATACCGACGAAGTAACGAAACTGATCGATCATGCGATCGCCCATTACACCAAAGCCTCTAATACCTTAACGAATTTACGCAGTGAGTTAGTTGCTCTCAATCCTGACATCCAGTTTTCCTTCCGAGAACAAGTAGAACCGGTCTATCGAGAGTTAGTTGATTTACTGTTGCGTTCTCCTCAACCAAGTAACGATAATCTCAAGCAGGCCCGTGAGGTTATTGAAGCACTCCAGCTTGCTGAAATCGACAACTTCTTTCGAGACGCCTGCGCCAAGCCAGAAAAGGTGAACATTGATGATGTAGACCCGAAAGCAGCGGTCATTTATCCGATTATCTTAAAAGACCGCTTAGCGGTAATCCTCAAATTGCCTAAGCAAGATGACTTGCTTTACGTTTACCATGATAGCCTATCAGAAGATGAAGTAGACCAAGCGGTCCAAAATTTCAGGAATTTCCTAATAACACCTGATACTTCTATTAGCGACGTCAAAAAAGAATCCCAACAAATTTATGACTGGCTAATCAAACCCTTTGAATCTCAACTAGAGAGTAACCCTTCAGGAGAGCAAAGCCCAATAAAAACCCTAGTATTTGTTCTAGATGGGTCATTACGAAATATTCCTGTAGCAGCCCTTTATGATGGCAACCAGTATTTAATAGAGCGGTATGCTGTAGCTGTGACCCCTAGCTTAGAGCTAGTGGACCCCAAACCATTGCTACGGCAACAACTCAGAGTCCTACTAGCTGGAGCTACTAACGCTCCCAGCTTTAAAAAAGAAGGTTTAGGCCCAATCGATAACGTAGCATTGGAGTTAAAAAACATTGGGGAACAGGTAAACCGTAGTCAGAAACTGGAAAATCAAGAATTTATCAAAGAAAACCTGCAAAATAAACTTACAGCAGTACCGTTCAATGTTGTTCATATTGCTACTCACGGCCAGTTCAGTTCCAACCCAGAGCAAACATTTATCCTAGACTGGGATGAACGCATCAAAGTCAAGGATTTAGATAACTTACTGCGGGTGAGTGACCCCAGTGGCACCACCCCCATTGAACTGTTGTTGTTGAGTGCTTGTCAGACTGCTACTGGGGACAAAAGAGCCGCTTTAGGACTAGCTGGAATAGCCATTAGAGCAGGAGCACGCAGTACCCTAGCCACCTTGTGGCAAGTTAATGATGGCTCTACAGCCGAATTTATGAATCAGTTCTACCAACAGTTAAATAATCCACAGTTGACTAAAGCCGAAGCCCTGGGAAATGCTCAATTAGCCTTCATAAAAAAAAATATAAAGGCTAAAAATAATCATGATAAATACCATCGTCCTTATCATTGGGCACCGTTTATTTTGGTTGGGAATTGGCTGTAAATTATAGAATGTAGAATGTAGAATGCAGAAGGCAGAATGCAGAAGGCAGAATGTAGAAGGCAGAATGTAGAATGTAGAAGGCAGAATTCTTACTTCTTACTTCTTACTTCTTACTTCTTACTTCTTACTTCTTACTTCTTACTTCTTACTTCTTACTTCTTAATTCTAAAACGAGCACCGGTATAATTTACTGAAGGTTACCCAAAAGCTTTGTTTGAGATATCGTTTCTAATTCGAAACTTTGATTAGTCAATAGCTTAATCCAAACCGTTTCAAAAGTCCTATTTTGCGGCTCTTGTAGCTGTAATTCAGCTAGCTCAGTTAGGGTATCATACCATATGTGATGCTTACTATAAGCTGTAATTCTCTCTAGAGGAATTTTGGCCTCATTTAACTCCTTTTCTAGATCTGGAGACTGCGCAACTCGGCGAACGTCTCCTGTGATATAGGCTGGCGTTGAGGGTTGATTGACTGATTCCCTAGTAGGGCACTTGATCTTTATATTCCAAGCATAGGTTTGACCAACTTCCAAGGGAGTTTCTGTTTTAGGAAGCCGAATACCCACAATGCCTGGCTGGTCTGGGAGCTTGAAAGATTTTCGGTAAAAATCGTTTTCCCCATCCTCATCCTGCAAGGAAAATTCTCCTAACGGTGCATCATCTGAGGTGTAAGGTAGATATATCCAAAAGGTGGGATAATCACTAACCGTTGAATACAAATTCTTAATATCGACTAAAGCATGTAGTGGTGGAAGCTCTGCCTTGTATAGGCAATCACCACGGGATCCAGTACCGTCGGGAGCAAGAGGAGTACCCTTGTCTGGGGGTTCGGGATTGGCTTGGATAAAGTAAGTTGGTAATTGTACTTCTTGCTCTTTACTGATGGATTGATCAGCCTCTACTCGGGAAATCAAAAAACAGCTGCTCCAGGCAACAACCATTAAATTAAAGGCAAATAGGTATTGAAGCCGAAATAATTTACTTAACATGATCACACAAACTTCAGACCAACATCGACAGATGTTTACCTGATACATCCCATTGATGAATTCAGATTAACACCCCTATATATCACCTATATATCACCACTATTTCCAGATAAAAATCCGGTCAATTGTTGTAATTAGTCATTTGTAATTAGCCATGGTAAACTAGGGTTATAAAAAAAACCCTTTTTAATTCAGTATGTCCAGGCAAAATTAGTTCCTATAGCAGTGGAAGTAAAGGTTAAGACATAGTTCGGCTCCCTGCTCCATTCACTAAGCTTGGCTCATGGCCTTAGTTCCTGCTCCATATAAAGCAAAATACTATCTCCCAAACTAGACTTCCATTGTTATATCGCCCGGATTTATTATAGCATCAACTATTATAATGCGTGCCAAAAGGGGAGTTATCAAACAGTATTTTGGCTCATTGGTTATTGGTCATTTGTACTTATCAAGAGACTTAGTGTAGATCACCAAAGACTCATGACTCTGGTCACTTTTGTAAACCAGAGTAAACAACCACACTGGCACTAGTAGTCACCAATGCTATAGTAGCGGGAATTAATGGCACCCAACCACCTGTTACGATCAGTAAAACCCAGCAACTTCCATATAAAATAACGACAGCCGTTCCAGTACCCAACAACACAGAACGAAGCAGGTGAAAGTTTCCAGCAACCATACCCCCCACCACAGCCCAGCACCAAATCCACAGGGCTTCACCAGGCTCAGACCACCACCAAATTAATGGTCGGTTATCCAGCACTGCACTGAGGATGTGACTGATCATCTGCGCCTGAATTTCTATGCCAGTCATGGTCTCCACAGACCCCTGACCACCACTGTAGGGTGTGCGCCACATATGATCCTTAAAACTCGGGGCAATGGTACCGATGATCACAATGCGATTCTTGACTAAGTCCCCATTAAAGTCATCCCTTAGAAGCTCTCCAAGGGAAACGGTCTCAGCAATGTGACCGGAAGCTCGATAATTCAGTAATAGTTGGTGACCACGGGAGTCCTCTAGATGGTGATATCCACCAGAATCCTTTTCTAGGGTCTTAAAAACTATAGTGCCAAGCTTTAAGTCTTTTTCTATGATCTCCAACTTGATTCCTTCAGCAGCCAGATAATGTGTTGCCAACTGGAAATTAAATGAATATTTGCTCTGACAAGGAGATGTTGACCCTACAGCCAACAGATGGCGACGGATAATCCGATCATCGGGGTCAAGTACAACATTATTAAACCCTTGACGAACCTTTGGGACTTCTGGAGGTGGGGAAACTCCTGGGTTACCGTATTTGCAGATAGCATACAAGTGATCACTAGTTTTCATCCGAGTCGCTAAATCCTGGTATTCCCCTCCCACAGGATTCTCCCGATAAATATCCAAACCAATGGCTCTCGGTTGATACTGCTCCAGCTTTGCCAGCAGTTTGGCCAAGGAACGATCAGATAACGACGCGGCTCCTCTTTCTTCCTTAGGTTGGGACTGCACATCCTCTTCAGTGATTGTCACTAATAACAGTCGTGGATCGAGTCCTTCATTAGGTCGCAACCGCATCAGCTGGTCAAACCCTTGCAGTTCCCAAGGCTGGAATAGGCCAAGCGATCGCACCACCATTACCAAACTAGTCACCACTATGCTAGATAGCAGCACTACTAGGCTAGATAGCAGGACTGTCTGGACACGACGCCCCTTTGGTTTCGGTAAGACCGGTTTTTTGTCTTGCTCTTGGTACAAATCTTCCCAAGCTGGGGGTTCTTGTCCTCGATTCTGGTAAATTACTGGTAACCAACTGGCGCAGGGAAACTGACTCTCCAATCCCTGCAATTTTTCCCGTGCTTCCCTGGTTGCTAGATATAAAGACTTACCCTCAGCAAACCCCTTCAAAAAATACTTCAAAAAGTTTTGAGCGACCAGATCTGGCACCAAATCCCGCATTACAATTATTTGGGGAATTTGCAAATCATGGAGATCCCGTGCTAATCCCAACCCATCACAAGAATTAAAAATTGCCAGTTTTAAGCCCTGTGCCACGGCTTTTTGGAAGCCATAGCGCAGCTGATCAATCCTTAAGCTATCGGTGGGATTGATATAAATTCGACCCGTTTCCCCCTCTGTCTGACTATGTCCTGCGAAAAAGATAATATCCCAAGGTTGATTCCATAACTGGTCATTAATTTCGTGATGTTTGCGCTCCACTAAAAAGCGGGTTTCTGCATTAGGTAAATTGTCGAGATATTGTCGATCTTTATCAATATCAATACCTGCCCTATGACCTAAAATTGCTAAAATTTTAACGTTAAATTTATCAGTAGCTGCAGGGGGTTGATCGGATCGCTCAAAATCCATTCCACTAATAGCAACTTCAGCCTTGGGGTAATGGTCAAAAAAATCCCACAGATGCCAAGGCAGCTTTTGTAACTGGGTATTTTCCGTGCGAATCAGCACCCGAATGGTTTCCTCTGGGTTTAACTCTGCCCGTAATCGATTATTAATGGGAATAAACTGTTCAGAATTGAGCCATTTTTGGAGTTTCTTACCTAACTCATTCGCTGAATCCCGACATTCGTTGAGCCGTTGGCTAATGGAACCACCATAGATAACTTTTCCCTTCTCGATTCTCGTGGGTGGACCTAGTTTACGATATTTGCACCAATGCTTTTCTGAGGAATTAATAAGTTCTGAATCAGCAGGCAAGTAACCTGTCACGTCCAGTGTTGGGAGTGACCCTTCTTCAGCAATTGTTAAGTTTACATGAAACCACTGTTGCTGGAAATCACCATCTAGACTCAGGACAACTAACTTTCCCATTTTTGGTCATTAGTTATTAGGTATTAAGGATGAGGTATTAAAGATTATAGCGGTTTTGATGATAACGAAGTACACAGGCTTTTTAGCCTCTTAACTCTTCGCTCGTAAGCATTCAGCCGTGGGCTTTTGGCCCACCCTGCGCGAACAGCTTTGTGGCACAGGCTTTGGCCTTGGCCAAAAGGCCACGCGGGGCGCGTTTGGCCACGCTGTGCGAACGACCCTGGGAGGTAACTCAGATTATGCGTCACACGTTTTGTTCAACCGGACTTGAGATTAGGGGATAGAATTGCTATGGCTCAAGGCAACTTGAGATGATACGGTATTCCGCGATCGCAATATAGCACTACCCATTAAGGTGTTTGACGTTGATACAAGCAGCAAAAGCTGTGGTAGTAAACTGTTGCCTTTTGCCTCTTGCCAATGCCATTGCGCGTAGCGCTATATCAATCCGCACCATTTCCGTAAATTTTTGTTAAAAATAACCTAAAAATTCCGTAAACTGCCTGGCTTCCCCTGAGAAATAATCTAGAGGTCAAGTTCCTTGACTCCTTATAGGTACCTCCAGACAACTAGCTAGTTGTGCAGTAGCAAAAGATGAATAATCGGCAAAGTAAGCCCTCAACCAGAGGGCTAGGGATATTGCCCTTAACTGAAAAAGCCCTAACCCTAATGGGATGGGTGGTGATGGCTTTTTCTGGTAACTATGCCCTAGCCCAGATTACCCCTGACCAAACCTTGGGTAATGAATCGTCAGTGGTAACACCAAATCTAACTATCAGGGGAGAACCAGGGGACTTGATTGAAGGGGGAGCAGCGCGAGGTAGTAACCTGTTCCACAGCTTTCAAGATTTTAATGTTGGTCAGCTACAGCGGGTTTACTTTGCCAATCCAGCGGGAATCGATCACATTCTGTCTCGGGTAACTGGGGGTAATATTTCAAACATTCTAGGAACTCTTGGTGTCGATGGTGGAGCCAATCTGTTTTTACTCAATCCCAATGGCATCGTGTTTGGTCAGAATGCCAGGTTGGATGTGGCAGGTTCGTTTTTCGCCAGTACAGCCAATAGTTTAGTCTTCAACAACGGTAAAGAATTCAGTGCCACCAATCCACAAGCCCCCCCTTTATTGAATATTACTATTACTCCCGGATTGCAGTATGGCTTGAATCAACCCAAACCCAAAATTACTAACGCTGGTTATTTAGTAGTTGGGCAAGACCTCACCCTAGCTGCTGGTCAGCTTGACTTACAAGGTCAACTAATTGCTGGGGGAGATTTGACACTCAATGGAGAAGATACAGTTCAAATACGCGATAGTATCGGGCAACCATTTATTGCCGCTGCTGGCGGGAAGTTATTGATTCAGGGCAATCAAGGGATAGATATATTTGCCTTGAACCATCCAGACAGTGGTCTAGTGTCCGGTGGAGATCTGGTTTTGCGTACGCAAAATACCGTCGCCGGTGATGCCCACTATTGGAGTGGTGGCAGTTTCCGGATTGAACAGCTTGACGGCAGTCTCGGAGATTTATTTAGTCCCGATGACCCGATTATTCGCTCAGTTGGGGATGTTAGTTTCAACAGCTATCTAGGCACCTCCCTACATATCGTGGCAGGGGGAGCAGTAGATATCGGTTTTGTGATCATTACAGGCAATGAAACAGGTACAGAAGGAATAGACTTTATTTCCGAAGCCATTACTTTATCTAATGGCACAGTAGTCGATATTAATGGTCAGGCTGAACCGACTCTTGATATTCGTGCTGGAGTAGATCCCACTGAAGTTGGTATCCCTGGACTGACAGGCAACCAATTTTTGCTTGACTTTTCCGGTGACTTTTTCAATATCTTTGGCACACCCACTATTACCAATACTGCCACCAGTGCAGATATTACAATCGGCACCATCGCTTTTGCTAATGTCAGTTTATTAGACTTGTTGTCACAAAATATATCTGCCAATGATCTGTTGGCAGGAAAGGTTTTGCTCACCAATCAGTACAAGCCTAATCCTTCACTAGCAGGAGATATTGAAGTTTCAGCCACTCTAGGTTCGTTAGTGCCAACTCTGGCAAATCTAGCCATTCAGAACGGTGAACTATCCAAGGGAGGGTCAGTTACTATCGATTCTCGCGGTAGCATTACCCTCAACGGTATAGTTAATACCATTGCTATTCCAAATAATAATCCGTTTAACCCTTTCTCTGGCAATGGCGGTGATGTCACATTTTTGGCCAATGATAACATCACCCTCAATCCAGGTTCTTTCATTGCTTCTGCTGGAATAGAGGGAGGTAAGATCACCCTTAACAGCGGTAGCAACTTTTTGCTGGATGACTCTGGTGTTGTTACTGTTACAACTGGGGCAGGTGTAGGAGGAAATTTAATTGTCAATGCCCCTGAGTCAGTGACATTAATTAATACAGAAGGGTCAGGCTTCAGCAATTTGGGGGAATTGGTCACGAACTTCACCAATTCCAACTTGGTAGAACGGCTGTTCAGAGTTTTCAATGGGTCTGGCTTGGCAACGGTTACAACTGGACCAGGGGATTCTGGGGACTTAAGCATTAACACCAGAACTTTGAGTATCCGAAACCAAGCCCAAAACCAAGAATCACGGAGTCTAGCTGGAGCTGCTACTGTCACTTTAAGTGGTAGTAGTGGCAATAGTGGAAATTTAACGGTTAACGCTGAGTCAGTAGACATTGTCGGCAACGAAACTGATCCATTTATCCCTACTCCTAACGAACGGCTAGCCTTGGCGATCAGAGCTATTCCCACCGGGTTGACGACTGCTACTAACAGTACTGGTAAGGCAGGCGACTTAACCATTAATACCCAACGTTTAACACTTAAGGATGGAGCTGGAGTAACCACAGCAACTGTTAGGAGAAGGCTAGAAAACGCAAAAGATGGGGGGAATTTAACCATAAATGCCACTGAGTCAGTGACATTGTCGGGCAAGGTTACCTTGGCTACCGCTACCTTGAACTCAGGTAATGCCGGTGAGTTAAAGGTCAATACACCCACATTGACTCTAGAGAAGGGAGCGGTGATTGCTGCTGATACCACTGGTTCAGGGAATGCTGGAAACTTAACGATTAAGACCGACCAACTGTTAGTACGTGATGGCTCCAGAATTGGCGCAGCAACCGGAAATAGTGGTACCGGAGCCAATATAACAGTCATGGCTTCGGAAGTAGAGTTAGTTGGCACTGCTGTCGATGATGAGAATACTGTAGTTCCTAGTGGAATATTCGCTAACTCTCAATTCATTAACAATGAAAGAAATGAACTTGGCGATGCTGGAAGCATTAACATTAATACAGAAAAGTTGATTGTCCGGGATGGGGCAGTTGTATCGAGTTCTACCGAAGGCGCTGGGGCTGGTGGAACGATCACGATTACTACCCCAGACTTGACACTCCAGGATCAAGGGCAGATTTCTGCATCTACCTCTGGTAAAGGAACCTCTGGAAACATTTTTGTTGAGAATGCTGACTCTGTCGAGCTTGCTGACAACAGCTCAATTTCAACGGAGGTAAGGGCTGGTGCCAAGGTAAACCCTAGCTCAGGGGAGGAAGTGGATTTGATTAATATTCAAACGCGATCGCTAAAATTAACCAATAGCTCTAATATAACTGCCAGCACCTCCGGGATAGGGGATGCTGGTAATATCACCATACAAGAGGCTCAACAGGTTAACCTGAATCAGAATAGTTCCATATCCACCGCAGTAAACACTGGAGCAGATGGCAGTGGTGGGAATATTGACATTCAAACCAAGTCTATATCCCTAGATCAAACCTCGAATATTGAAGCGAGTACTGCCGGTACCGGAGATGCTGGTAGTATCACCATCCCAGATGCCGAAGAGGTTAACCTTAATCGGAATAGTTCTATTTCCACCGCAGTCAATACTGGAGCAGATGGCAAGGGTGGGAATATTGATCTAAAAACGCGATCGCTAAAATTAAATCAATCTCAAATAACTGCCAGTACTGATGCTCAGGGCAATGCTGGTAGTATCAAAATACAACAGGCTCAACAGGTTGACCTGAATCTCAATAGTTCCATATCCACAGCGGTAAATACTGGAGCAGATGGCAATGGTGGTAATGTCGATATTGAAACCAAGTCTCTATCCCTAGATCAGACCTCGACCATTGAAGCCAGTACTGCTGGTCAAGGAAATGCCGGTAGTATCACCATCCCAGATGCCGATTCGGTTAACCTGAATCGGAATAGTTCCATATCCACCGCAGTAAACTCTGGTGCAGTTGCTGAAAAAGGCGGTAATATTGATCTAAAAACGCGATCGCTAAAATTAACCAATAGCTCTAACATAACTGCCAGCACCTCTGGAAAAGGGAATGCCGGTAGTATCGTTATACAAGAGGCTCAACAGGTTGACCTGAATCGGAATAGTTCGATATCCACAGCGGTAAATACTGGAGCAGAGGGCAAGGGTGGTGATGTGGAAATTGAAACCAAGTCTCTAGCCCTAGATCACACCTCGACCATTGAAGCGAGTACTGCCGGTACCGGAGATGCCGGTAGTATCAGCATCCCAGACGCAGAGGAGGTTTCCCTTAATCGGAAGAGTTCGATATCGACAGCAGTAAACCCTGGTGCAGTTGGCAATGGTGGAAATGTCGATATTAAAACCCGTACGCTAACATTAAATGACTCTGACATCACTGCCAGCACCTCTGGGAAAGGGGATGCTGGTCAAATCCAGGTTCGGGATGCTCAACAGGTTAACCTTGATCGCAATAGTTCCATTTCTACAGAAGTTAACTTTAGTGCAGTTGCTGACAAAGCCAGCAATATTGATCTAAAAACGCGATCGCTAAAATTAAATCAATCTCAAATAACTGCCAGTACTGATGCTCAGGGCAATGCTGGTAGTATCAAAATACAAGAGGCTCAACAGGTTGACCTTAATCGGAATAGTTCCATATCCACCGCAGTAAACACTGGAGCAGTTGGCAATGGTGGCAATGTCGATATTGAAACCAAGTCTCTATCCCTAGATCACACCTCGACCATTGAAGCGAGTACTGCCGGTACCGGAGATGCCGGTAGTATCAGCATCCCAGACGCAGAGGAGGTTTCCCTTAATCGGAATAGTTCCATATCCACAGCAGTAAACCCTGGTGCAGTTGGCAATGGTGGAAATGTCGATATTAAAACGCGATCGCTTACCTTAACCAATGAATCTGAAATAACTGCCAGCACTGCTGGTGATGGAGATGCTGGTAACATCACCCTTAGGGCTAAGCAAGTGACCATCCAGGGAGACTCACAGGTGTCAGCCACTACTTCCAGCACCGATACTGATCGGGGTAAGGGTGGCAACATTAACATAATTGAGGCCAATCGCTTTAGTGCTACCGACGGTGGGAACGTCAGCACCACCACGGAAGGTGATAAGCAAGCTGGTAACATTACTCTGGAAGTACGAGATGATATTACTTTAGCTGGAGCTGGAAGTGGCCTGTTTGCCAACACCACGTCGAGTTCTAGCGGCAACGGTGGAAATATTTTCGTTGACCCCAGAACTTTTACCATTCGGGATGGAGCCAAGATAGCTGTAGATAGCCAAGGCCAGGGAAAAGGGGGCAGTATTACCCTTGAGGCAGGCACACTCACCCTTAATAATAAAGCAGAGCTATCCGCAGAAACAGCTAGCACCCAAGGGGGCAATATTACCTTGACCATTGACGAGTTGTTGTTCTTGCGACGCAACAGTAAAATCTCCACTACCGCAGGCACTGCTCAAGCTGGTGGAGATGGCGGCAATATTACCATTAAGGCTCCCTTTATCCTAGGCATTCGTCAAGAAAATAGCGACATTACTGCTAATGCTTTTGAAGGCAATGGCGGCAATATCAACATCACCACCCAAGGTATTATTGGGCTAGAGTTCCGAGAAAAGCTCACCCCCCTCAGTGACATTACCGCTAGCTCTGAGTTTGGTGTAGATGGTACCGTCAACATCAATGCACCTGGAATTGACCCCAGCCAAGGGTTATCGGAATTGCCAACCGATGTAATTGATGTATCTCAACTGATTGAAAAAAACCTCTGTGCTGCTGGTGAGCTTTATGGCGGCAGCCCCGCGCTGTACCCGATAGGGTCAGCGTCGGGAAGGATAGCCCGGTGATGGAATGAAATGGAATCACCAACTAATAATCCTGGGGGACAGGGAGACGAGCTATAAAACTCCTAATCAATTCAGATGGGGTCATCCCTCTCTTGTCGGCTTCCTGTTTTAATTGTCGTTTTTCAAAGTCAGTTACTCTGACTATCAACTTTTTATCTTTCATGTTTTTACTGTTATGGGTTGTCAGATGGCTACCCATATGTTAGACTAATAATAGGTCGATAAGCAAGAGGACAAAAATGATATCTGCATATCAATACCGGTTAAGACTGACAAAGTCGCAAATTACAAAAATAGAGAAATGGCTGGATATGTTGCGTCATCAGTACAACTATTTGTTGGCAGATAGGTTTAATTGGTTTGAGCAAAATCGCTGTTCTATTAATTCTTGTCCCCTTGTTTGTCATTTACCAGATCTAAGAAACAATCCTGACTACTTTTCCCAAAAAAGAACTCTACCTCAGTTAAAGAAAGACAGACCTTGGTATAGTGATATTCATGCTCACGTATTACAGGATTGCGTTAAAAAAGTAGATTTGGCTTTCAAGGGGTTTCTTAAGGGAGATAGCAATGGTAAAAAGAGCGGAAGACCTCGATTCAAAAGTAAAAATAGATACAAGTCATTTACTTTTCCGTCACTTTCAAATAATCCAATAAATGGCAACATTTTGACTCTTCCAAAATTTGGGAAAGTCAAAATGATTTATCACCGACCTATTCCAGAAGGATTCAAAATAAAAACAGCTACTATAACCCGAAAAGCTGACGGCTATTACGTCACGCTGTCAATCCAAGATGGTACGGTTCCGGATATTATCTCAGTAGACAGCATCGAAAATCCCGTCGGAATAGATATGGGTCTTAAGTCTTTTCTGACAAAGTCTGATGGTTCAGAGGTACCAATACCCCAATACTATCGAAAAGCTCAAAAACGGTTAAAGAAAATTCAAAAAGCTGTTAGCCGTTCTAAGAAAGGTAGTAACAACAGTAAGAAAGCTGTTATTAAGCTAGGAAAAGCTCATAAAAAAGTGGCTGACACTCGAAAAGATTTTCATTTTAAAACAGCCAAAAGTTTGCTAGACGACTATGATCTAATCGCTCACGAGAAGTTAAATATTAAAGGTTTGGCCAGAACTAAAATGGCTAAATCTGTATTGGACGCTGGATGGGGACAATTTCTGTCAATACTATCAAACAAAGCCGAAAATGCTGGTTTGCTTACAGTTGCAGTAAATCCTCGAAATACCAGTCAGAACTGTTCTAATTGTGGCACGAAAGTACCTAAAAAATTAAAAGACCGCATCCATTATTGTCCTCATTGTGGATACACGAAAGATCGCGATGTGAATGCGGCTAAAAACATATTGAATTTGGCGGTGGGGCGTCCCGTCAGGAGTAAAGCTTGCCGAGTAACCGTTCGCGTAGCGTCGGGCAAAGCCCGATAGGGGTACCTGGTGTTGGCAAGAAGCCCGCGTTGTCCCGTCAGGGCAACGTCGGGAGTACGTCACGGCAGTGAATTTATTGCCACAGGTCGTGGTGGCTTACCGATTTCTCCCAACGAAACCCTGAGCCCCAATCCTACATGGGACGATTGGCGTATCACTGAGCAACCTCAAACTAGGATCAGAAAACGTCGGTCAAGGTCAAGGCAGCATCAACTACAGACTAACCAACCACAGACCAAGAACCCTAAACCTAAACAAATTGTTGAAGCCCAAGGCTGGGTTATCGGTGCCAACGGGGAGGTAATTCTCACCGCCCATCCAGTCATAGTGACTCCGAAGGGTACGTGGTTACATCAAGTAGATTGTCCGATGCTTCAAAAAACTCTTGGGTCGGGAATCGGGAATCGGGAATCGGGAATCGGGAGTCGTTAGAAGCGGTAAATGGAAAGCTTAACAAGGGGGAAGCCAGAGGATAGATCCTCATAAGGGTAGGTTTTTTACTTTGACGTCAGGTGTGGGGTGTGGGGTGACCGGGTGTGGGGTGTGGGGGATAAGACAATATACTTAATTTGTCGTTAACAATCATCATTGTCTTGATGCAAAGCGCGAGTGGGGGAAACCCCCTGTTCCGAAGCTGCATCGCTTCTTCGTTGTTTTCCTTTTCCTCTCCCTCTCGGTCGTCCCATATTTTACCCAAATGTAAAAAACCTACCCCTGTGAGGAGGATAGATCCCCCTCCCGTCCCCCTTAACAAGGGGGAAGCTGTGCGATCGCTTTTCCCTGTTCCCTGTTCCCTGTTCCCTGTTCCCTGTTCCCTGTTCCCTGTTCCCTGTTCCCTGTTCCCTGTTCCCTGTTCCCTGTTCCCTGCGCGCAGCGCTATAGATAACTGAGATAAATGAAGCGCCTAATTCAGTTTATTGTGATTACCTTGTTGGGGCTAATCTTAAGCCGTGGTGTACACGCACTACCCTTCTCTGCTGGCCATCAGCACTTAGCCATTAGCACTCAGCCATCAGCACTCAGCCATCAGCACTCAGCTATTAGCACTCAGCCATTAGCACTCAGCAATAGCAAGCAGGAGGAAACAGTAAGCATAACGCAAGAAGAAGCAAGACCAACGAACCACTATATGCTCCTAGAAGCAGGCAAACAATATTACGATGCTGGACAGTATTCTGATGCTGCACGAGTATTGCAGCAAGCAGCACAAGCGTATCAAGCCACAGGAGATATCCTCAACCAAGCCCAAGCTCTGCGTTTGCTGTCCTTAGTGACTCAGCAACTCGGGGAATTGGATAAAGCCCAAGCAGCCATTGACTCCAGTTTGTCGTTGCTAGAAACCGTATCTAGGGGGAGTGAACGAGTATTGGCTCAAGTGTTGAACACTCAAGGGCGTTTGCAATTGGTACAGGGAAATGCTGAAGCTGCTCTGAACACCTGGCAAAATGCTGAAGCACTGTATGCTAAAGCCAATGATCGGGTTGGTGTACTTGGTAGCCAGATTAATCAAGCCCAAGCGATGCAATCTTTGGGACTTTACCGTCGAGCCAAGAAGCTACTAACTCAGGTAAGACAAACCCTGCTGGCACAACCGGATTCTCCTCTAAAAGCGATTGGCTTACACAATCTTGGTAATGTGTTTCGACAAGCAGGGGATTTAGAGGAATCTAAACAGACCTTAACCGAAAGTTGGACAGTCGCACAACGAATACAATCTTCCCAATCCGAGAGTCAAGGGTGGCTGAGTTTAGGTAATACTGAGCGAGCCTTAGCCACAAGAGCAAAAGAATCGAATAACAACAAAGCATTCCAGCAGTATATCCAAGACGCTATAACTCACTATCAACAAGCAGCAGCAACCACCACCTCACCAATCACCCAAATTCAAGCACAATTGAATCAGCTAAGTTTACTCATCGAGACAGACCAGGATAAATCTGCTCAAGCCTTATTGCCACAAATCCAGACATTACTAACTAAATTACCATCCAGTAGAGCATCAGTTTATGCCCACGTAAATTTCGCTCAAAGTCTGATCACGATCAGAAATGGAGAATTGCGATGCTCTGAAAGAGCCGCTACGCGATTGACCTTGGCCAAAAGGCCACGCTACGCGAATGGTCACGCTACGCGAACGCAAATTACCAAACCAATTCCCACACCAATAACCAATTCCCAAGACATTGCTCAACAACTCAACACAGCCATTGAGCAAGCTCAAACCCTAGAAGACAAACGAGCAGAATCCTATGCCCTGGGCACCCTGGGTAACTGGTTTGAACAAACCAACGATTGGTCAAATGCCATAACCTTTACCAAGTCAGCACTTGTGATTGCCCAAGGGATTAATGCAGCGGATATTGCTTATCAGTGGCAGTGGCAAATGGGACGTATACTGAACGCTCAAGCCGAAAAAGCCACTACCACCACACATGGTAATACCGAAGCAGTAACGGAGCTGATCCAGGATGCGATTGACCTTTGGTCACGCTCCGCGATCGCTTATTATACCCAAGCCTCTAATACCTTAACGAATTTACGGAGTGATTTAGTTACTCTCAATCCTGACATCCAGTTTTCCTTCCGAGAACAAGTAGAACCGGTTTATCGAGAGTTAGTTTATTTACTGTTGCGTTCTCCTGAACCGAGTAACGATAATCTCAAGCAAGCCCGTGAGGTTATTGAAGCACTCCAGCTTGCTGAAATCGACAACTTCTTTCGAGACGCCTGCGCCAAGCCAGAAAAGGTTAACATTGACAATTTAGACCCCACAGCAGCCGTCATTTACCCGATTATCTTAAAAGACGGCTTAGCGGTAATTTTCAAATTGCCTGAACCAGATAACTTGCGTTACTATATCCATAGTAACATATCAGAAGCTCAAGTAGACAAAGCGGTCAAAAACTTTAGGAATGTCCTAAGAAGACGTAGCACTAGTATTAGCAAAGTCAAAAAAGAATCCCAACAAATTTATGACTGGCTAATCAGACCCTTTGAAGAAGAACTAGACAGTCACCCTGAGGCAGACCAAAGCCCAATAAAAAACCTAGTATTTGTCCTAGATGGGTCATTACGAAATGTTCCTGTAGCAGCCCTTTATGATGGCAAACAGTATTTAATAGAACGGTATGCTGTAGCTGTGACCCCTGGCTTACAGCTAGTGGACCCCAAACCCTTGCCACGGCAACAGCTAACAGCCCTAATTGCTGGAGCTACTAACGCTCCCAGCTTTAAAAAAGAAGGTTTAGGACCAATCGATAACGTAGCATTCGAGTTAACAAAAATTGGGGAACAGGTAAACCGTAGTCAGAAACTCGAAAATCAGGAATTTATCAAAGAAAACCTGCAAAATAAACTAACCGCAGCCTCTTTCAATGTTGTTCATATTGCTACTCACGGTCAGTTCAGTTCCAATCCAGAGCAAACGTTTATCCTAGACTGGGATGAGCGCATCAAAGTCAAGGATTTAGATAACTTACTACGGATGAGTGACCCCAGTGGCACCACCCCCATTGAACTGTTGTTACTGAGTGCTTGTCAGACTGCTACTGGGGACAAACGAGCCGCTTTAGGACTAGCTGGAATAGCCATTAGAGCAGGAGCACGCAGTACCCTAGCCACCTTGTGGCAAGTTAATGATGCCTCTACAGCCGAATTTATGAATCAGTTCTACCAACAGTTAAATAATCCACAGTTGACTAAAGCCGAAGCCCTACGAAATGCTCAATTAGCGTTTCTTAAGAAGACATATCCCAGCACAGACTACCATCGTCCTCATATTTGGGCACCGTTTATTTTGGTTGGGAATTGGCTATAAATTCCAGTCTGTTTCAGTTAAAGGTTGAATATTAGAGGTTGAATGTTGAATGTTGCAGGTTGAATGTTGCAGGTTGAATGTTGCAGGTTGAGAGGTTAAATGTTGTTCGCCCCGTATTCGGTGTAGGGTAGGTTGTCTGTTATAATTCTAACTTCTAACTTCTAACTTCTAACTTCTAACTTCTAACTTCTAACTTCTAACTTCTAACTTCTAACTTCTAAAACGAGCACCGCTATAATTTACTGAAGGTTACCCAAAATGTTTGTTTTAGAAATTGTTTCTACGAAACTTTGATCAGTCAATAGCTTAATCCAAGCAGTTTCAAGAGTCATATTTTGTGGATCTTGCAGCCGTAATTCAGCTAGCTCAGTTAGGGTATCATACCATATGTGATGCTTGCCATAAGCTGCAATTCTCTCTAGAGGAGTATTAGCCCCATTTAACTCCCTTTCTAAGTCTTTAGACTGGGCAACTCGGCGAACTAGTCCTGTCACAGACGCTGGAGTTGGAAATTGATTGGATAATTCTGTAGAAGGGCAATTGATCTCTAGATTCCAACGATAGGTTTGACCAACTTCCAAGGACTTTTCTGTCTTAGGAAGCCTAATACTAACAATGCCTGGCTGGTCTGGTAGGTTGAAAGATTTTCGGTAAAGATCGTTTTCCCCATCCTCATCCTGCAAGGAAAATTCTCCCGACGGTGCATCCTCTGAGGTGTAAGGTATATATATCCAAAAGGTTGGATAATCACTAACCGTTAAATCCAAATTATAACCACCTACTAAAGGAGTCAGTAGTGGAAGCTCTGCCTTGTATAGGCAATCACCACGGGTTCCCGTACCGTGAGGAGCAGAAGGAGTCCCATTGTCTGGGGGTTTGGGATTGATAAAGTAAATTGGTACTTGTGGTATTTGCCCAAGACTGATGGATTGATCAGCCTCTACTCGGGAGACCAAGAAACAGCTGATCCAGCCAACAAAGACTAAATTAGAGGCAAATAGGTATTTAAGCCGAAATAATTTAGTTAACATGATAACTCAAAATTCAGATCAACATCGACAGATGTTTACCTGATACATCGAATTGATGGATTCAGATTAACACCCCTGTATATCACCACTATTTCCAGATAAAATCAGGTTAATTGTTGTGATTATTAATTAGGAATTAGCCATACAAAACTAGGGTTAAAAACCCCATTTTTTTCAGTATGTCCACCCAAAATTTGTTCCTATAGCAGTGGAAGTAAAAGTTAAGACATAGTTCTGCTCCCTGCTCCGTTCCCGTAGCCTGAACCACGGCTTTAGTTCCTGCTCGTTTTAAAGCAAAATACGATCTACCAAACTATACTTCTATTGCTATATCGCCCCGATTTATTATAGCATCAACTACTATAATGCTTGCCTAAAGGGGGGTTATCAAAAAGTATTTTTGGTTATTGGTCATTTGTAATTATCAAGAGATTTAATGTAGATCACAAAAGACTAAGGACTAATGACTAATGACGAGTCAATGACTATGATCACTTTTGTAAACGACAGTAAACGACTACACTAGTAGCCACCAATGCTATAGTAGCGGGAATTAATGGCACCCAACCACCTGTTACTATCAGCAAAACCGAGCAACTTCCATATAAAACAACCAAAGCAGTTCCAGTACCCAACACGACGGAACGCAGCACGTTAAAGTTTCCAGCAACCGTACCCCCGAGCGCAGCCCAGCACCAAATCCAGAGCGCTTCACCAGGCTCAGACCACCACCAAATCAACGGTCGGTTATCCAGCACTGCACTGAGGATGTGACTGATCATCTGTGCCTGAATTTCTATCCCACTCATGGTCTCAACAGACCACTGACCACCACTGTAGGGTGTGCGCCAAAAATTATCATTAAAACTAGGCGCAATGGTACCGATGATCACAATGCGATTCCTGACTAAGTCAGGATTGAACTGATCCCTAAAAACCTCTGCAAGGGAAACGGTCTCAGCAATTTGACCGGAAGCTCGATAATTCAGTAATAGTTGCTGACCACGAGAGTCTAGATTGTGATATCCACCAGAATCCTTTTCTAGGGTCTTAAAAACTGTAGTGCCAAGCTTTAAGTAATTTTCTGTCACCTCCAACTGGATTCCTAGATCAGCCAGATAACGTGTTGCCAACTGGACATTAAATGAGTAGTAGCTCTGACAAGGAGATGGTGACCCTACAGCCAACAGATGGCGACGGATAATGCGATCGGGGTCGAGTAAAACATTATTAAAGCCTTGGCGAACCTCTGGGACTTCTGGAGGTGGGGAAACTCCTGGGTCTCCGTATTGGCAGATGGCAAAAAAGTGATCACTAGTTTGCATCCGAGTCGCTAAATCCTGGTATTCCCCTCCCACAGGATTCTCCCGATAAATATCCAAACCAATAGCTCTCGGTTGATACTGCTCCAGCTTTGCCAGCAGTTTTGCTAAGGAACGATCCGATAAGGAGGCGGCTCTTCTTTCTTCTTTAGGTTGAGACTGCACATCCTCTTCAGTGATTGTGACTAATAACAGTCGTGGATCTGGTCCTTCATTGGGTCGCAGCCGCATCAACTGGTCAAACCCTTGCAGTTCCCAGGGCTGGAATAGGCCAAGCGATCGCACTACCATTACTAAGCTAGTCACCACTATGCTAGATATCAGCACTGTCTGGACACTACGCCTCTTGGGTTTCCCTGAGACCGATGGTATTTCTGATGGTATTTCTGATGGTATTTCTGATGGTATTTCTGATGGTATTTCTGATGGTATTTGCGATGGTATTTCTGACTCTTGGCACAAATCTGCCCAAGCTGGGGGTTCTTGTCCTAGATTCTGGTAAATTACTGGCAACCAACTGGCGCAGGGAAACTGACGCTCCAACCCCTGCAATTGCTCCCGTGCTTCCCGGGCTGCCAGATATAAAGACTGACCATTAGCAAACCCCTTCAAAAAATACTTCAAAAAGTTTTGAGCGACCTGATCTGGCACCAACTCCCGCATTATAATCATTTGGGGAATTTGCAAATCATGGAGTTGCCTTGCCAATCCCAACCCATCACAAGAATTGAAAATTGCCAGTTTTAAGCCCTGTGCCACGGCTTTTTGGAAGCCATAGCGCAGCTCATCAATGGTTAAGCTATCGATGGGATTAATATAAATTCGACCGGTTTCCCCCTCTGTCTCACTATGTCCTGCGAAAAAGATAATATCCCAAGGTTGATCCCATAACTGGTCATTGATTTCGTGATGTTTAGGCTCCACCAAAAAGACTGTTCTTACATGAGGTAACTTCTCCAGTAGTTGTCGATCTGCCTTAATATTAATACCAGCACTATGACCTAAAATTGATAAAATTCTAACGTTAGATTTCCCGGTAGATACAGGAAGTTTATCGGGTCGTTTAAACTGTGTTCCACTCAGAGCAACTTCAGCATTGGGGTAACGCTCAAAAAAATCCCACAGATGCCAAGGCAGCTTTTGTAACTGGGTATTTTCCGTGCGAATCAGCACCCGAATCGCTTCTTCTGGGTTTAACTCTTCCCGTAATCGCTTATCAATAGGACGAAACTGTTCAGAATCGAGCCATCGTTTGAGTCTATTACCTAATTCTTTCGCTGAATCCCGACATTCCTTGAGCCGTTGGCTAATGGAACCACCATAGATAACTTTTCCGGGCTGGATTCTTGCGGGTGAACCTAGGCTCCGATATTTTTGGAGCCAATGGTATTGTAAGTAAGTAGTCAGTTCTGAAGCTGCAGGCAAGTAACCTGTCATTTCGAGTGTTGGCCGTGACCCTTCTTCACCAATTTCTAAGCGTACCTGAAACCCCTGCTGCTGGGAATCACAATCTAGACTCAGGACAACTAACTTTCCCATTTTTGGTAATTAGTTATTAGGTATTAAGTATTAGTAATCGATAACAATCTTCCCCATTACCCGTTACTTCTTAATAAATTTTATGCAATAGGGATGGATTTATAGACGATGCTTTCCCTGAGTCAGTTTCTCATTGAACCTCCCCACCCTGTAGAGGGATGGGGATTCCCCGGCACAACAACTATGTTGCTGTTATCTCCAAGGGCGTAACTTTCCCCCGCACGGTCGGTAGCTGGGTTTAAAGTTACCGTAAGATAGTGGAGCCTTTATAGTTTGCAGGCTATGAGTAAAAGAGGTGCGACCCGTGGCGAATTTAATTCGCCTACGGAAAGCGCACCTTTGGTTAAAAATTTGTAATTAAGGCGACCCTATCTAAGGCGCGCGTCTAATGGGTCAATACCCAGTTTTTTTAGACCCCGCATTCTGATATTTATTGCCCCATTAATATCGGCATCATCATAGTGGCCACAGTTGGTACAAACAAACTTTTCCTTTTTTCTGTTGGCTTTACTTATGTGATGACATTTTGGGCATTTTTGAGACGTATGCCTGGGATTTATCTTTACTACTGGTATGCCTGACTTTGTTACGGTCGATGTCCCCTATTAAGGGGAGCACCTCCGCTTCAGAACTGGGCGTGAGACTTTCACCTCACCCAGCTCCTGGGTAAACTCGGTCTTTGACCGGCCTTTTGGCTTGC